>JBGTEN010000001.1:0-64875 GCA_041747755.1 Arenibacter sp.
TAATCAACGGCAAAGTGTGTTGGAAAATGAGCGTCTTAAACAACAGAATTTACAAAATGAACTTTCGGCACTAAGAAATCAAATAAATCCCCATTTTTTATTCAATTCCTTAAACACGCTTAATTCACTGGTTCGTGACAACAAAGAGGCAACTCAATTTGTCAATAAATTATCTTTTATGTATCGCTATATACTACAAAGTGGCGATAGAAACATGGTTACTATTGAGGAAGAATTGAAGTTTTTAGAGAGTTATAGTTATTTAATAAAAACGAGATATAGAGAGCGTTTTGAACTGCAGATTACCATTGGAAGTGAGCACTTGGATAAGGAAATACCGCCATTGGCACTTCAGGTACTCGTTGAAAATGCAGTGAAGCACAATGAAATTTCGGAGGAACATCCGCTTAAAGTAACGATTTATACTGAGGGCGAATTTATCCATGTTGAAAATGAGATTAGACCCAGAACATACGAAGCAGAGGGAACCGGAAATGGCTTATTAAATTTACAGAAGCGATATGCGCTACTCGGAAATCAACAAATTGTAATAAGCAATGACAATGCTCTATTTTGTGTAAAACTACCCTTAAACACCGCTAAATGAAAGTCGTAATTGTAGAAGATGAGCTTGCAGCAAGCGAAAACCTAACATTCCTGCTTAAAAACATACAGCCAGAAATTGAAGTACTGGCTGTTTTGGATTCAGTAAGAGCTGCGGTTGCCTATTTTTCTAAACCCAATGAGGCTGTTTTAGTCTTTATGGACATTCATTTGGCTGATGGGATTTCATTTGAAATATTTGACAAGGTCCGCATTGAGATTCCTGTAGTGTTTACGACAGCTTATGATCAGTATGCCCTAAAAGCCTTTAAAGTAAATAGTATTGATTATTTGCTAAAACCAATAGATGAAGATGAATTGAGCAAAGCATTACAGCAATTTAAGCTAAAAGTAAAACAAGAAAAAAATGTAGATGATCCAATGATTGGTTTGCTCAGTTTTATAAAAGCAAAAACAAAGACCTTTAAAACCACCTATTTGGTAAGTCAGAGAGACCAGTTAATACCAATTAAAACAGCAGATATAGCCTATTTATACATTGATTTAGGGATTGTGAAAGCAGTGACTAAGGACAATTATACTTATGTTATTGATGAAAAATTAGAAGATATTGAAAATGACTTGAATCCGGAGAATTTTTATCGTGTGAACAGACAATTTATCGTACGTAGAGATGCTATTGTCAACATCAATTACTATTTTAATAGTAAACTTATAGTGAATGTGACACCTACTTTCGAAGAGCGTATAGTCGTTAGTAAGGCAAAATCAAGTGAATTTAAACAGTGGTTGAATTCTTAAATTTAGCACCTAGCTGTTTTTCTTTTCTTGCCCAGAGTTTTTGAATCGATAACTTTTTGAATGTAGGTTTCTGCCAAGGGAACTTTACAGGCAGTTCCAGCCATCACTACGTCTACTTTTCCTATTTGCCGGGCGACTGCCTTAGCCTTTTCAGTAAGAGATGCTATAACACTACCAACAGTAATTACAAAACCATTCATAGTATAGCGAACCCTGTTGGGTGCTACATGGATTTCCGGTACTATGGCATCTAGTAAACCTACATAAGCGGGAATGTCCAGTAGCTGATCTTCATTTACTTTTGCAAAGTTGGCTAATGTCGCCCATCCGGCTGAGGCAATGGTTTCTTCTTTAGAAGTAATCCATTTTTGTCCTAATTCAAAACCATAGGGTGTTTCCGATGCAACCCAAGGAACTGCATACTCGCTTAAATAATGCCAATAGGCGTTTTTTACCCATGATTCCAGTTGCTCTTTTGTTATTTTTGTTTCATCAGCCATGAGGCCTGCCAAATACATAGCATCAGAATTGCCTGTATTGTACAATTCCAATGATAGCTCATGATTCTTCTTTGTTTTTTTTAGGATTTTCTTTAAATCAGCCACCTTAACACCAAAAAAGGGCTCTCTGGCTCCATGTATCATTAGTGTTTTTTTGGTCTGTGGGTCACCGTACTGCTCCAGTTCCTGCATTACCTCTTTTAGTGTCATATCTGTTGAATTGGGTTTATATACCTTTCTGGGTGGTACGCCTTTTAGCATCTTTGGTCAAAGCAAAACTTTCACGTCTTGTAATAGTTTTAATGTATTCTACCTTCCTAAACCGCAAAGCACTCCAATCTTCATCGATAGCCACCATTCGTACCGGTTCAAGATTTAATTTTCCCAGACTGGCCCAACCGGTGTCCCGGTTAAAATCGCATTTAAATTTTTTGGAAGTGCCTTTTGGATAGCACATCCATAAAATAGCATCTCCCTTTAATTTTTTGTAGAGGTAGTTTATGGCTTGCTCTATTGCCGTTTGGGTGGTGACAAATACCAATGCGAAAACAATTTCCTTTGCATCATCTATGGAATAAATAATTGTTGTCTCTTTAGTCATTTCGGCTAGTTCATCTTGGAGTGAAGCAGGCGAATTTAGAACAAGGATAGATTTATGGTCTTTAAAGTTTAGTTTCTTAAATAGAGGAGTCATGGAATAGCGTTTTGAAACCTTGAATAAATATAAGCATAAATCAAATTGAGGTAAATATCAATTGGTAATTTAAAGCAGGGGATGGTTATAAAAGAGGATAAAAATAGTCCAGTTTAATGAATTATTTTATTCCTCCAAAAGCGCCAAAACACATATTTTTATGTAATATCTCTACACGTTTAAAACCCACCTTTTTCATTAGGTCCAATTGGTAATTCATGGATCTGGGAGAGTCTTCTTTTTCAATATACTCCAACACAGTTTGACGATAGGCTTTGCCGTTTATGTGCTCCAAATAGTCTCCGTAAAGTTCCCAGGTGTATTCTGTTAGAACCTCAGTATCTTGTGTAATCAGGTCAGAAATCATCAAACAGCCTCCGGGTTTCAAGAGGGCATAGAGTTTTTCAAAGGTAGTTTCCCAATCCATATCGTCCCGTAAATGATGTAGAACAGCTCCCGCTAAAATGATATCGTAATTATTTTCTTTGAGTTTAACTGTGCGTATATCACCTTGAAAAATTTCAATAAGTCCATTTGTTTTCTCCGAAACGCGCTCCAAAGCTTTATTTAGCATGGGCTGACTCAAATCAACCAAAGTGCAGTTAAGATTTTGAATTTTGGATAACATCTTCAAAGTGTAATTCCCTGCACCACAACCCACATCCAGCACATTTACTGCCTTTGGCACAATACGTTTTGCAGCTTCAGTAATCAGTTCAAGGGAAATTTTTGCATCTATTGTTGCCACCTGACCTGTATCCAAATTGGAGAAGCGCTCAACATCTTTATCAAAACGATCTTTTATCTCAGCAACCGTTGATTTCTTCATAGAATAATTTGTAGTTATATTGTATTGGAAAGCATCGGAAATCATAATTTTGTTCTGAACCAATCATAATGCTCCATGCAAATTTATTTCTTCGCAACATTAATTTCATTCACCATTGAACTTATAATATAAAATCCAATTATGGCAGGCACAGCCAAAAACTTAAGTGTCACTAAAAGTACAAAGCTTACAACCAAAAAAGTATAACGAAGCGCATTGTCTTTAAAACTCCAATTTTTAAATTTTAAAGCAAAAAGTTTAATTTTCGAATTTAACAAATAGGCACTTAAAAACGTAAGTCCGATTAAAAACCATTGATTTAAAATAATACTATTTAGAATATCATTATTCTGATATAAAAGGATAAGAGGAAGGGAAAGAATCAGCAGCGCATTTGCGGGTGTGGGTAATCCAATGAAAGAAGTAGCCTGATTTTCATCCAAATTAAACTTGGCCAAACGGTACGCGGATGCCAACGTAATGATAAAGCCCAGAAAGGGGAGTGGGAGTATGCTCAATGTTCCAGAAGCACTTGTATGAATAACCTGATCGGCATTCCACCCGCCATAAACCGCCATACCGAGCAATTGATACATTACAATACCGGGAACCAGCCCGCTGGTAATCATATCCGCTAATGAATCTAGCTGCAGACCTAAGTCACTCTGAACTTTTAATACTCGGGCAGCCAGACCATCAAAATAATCAAAAAAGATACCTAGAAAAACAAAGAAGGCTGCTAATTCCATTCGGTTCGCAACCGCAAAAATAACAGCCACACAGCCGCAGAAGACGTTTAATAAGGTTATAAGGTTAGGGATATGTTTTTTCAAGGCGTAATGTTTAGGTAAAAATAACACAATTTTTCAGCAATCCATTTAGTCCAATAATTTATTCAGATATTTGTCGTGAACTTCATATTTAATTGGTGCCTTATGGGTTTGAAAATGCTACTTTTTATTTGTCTTTTTTGGGTTTTCGGCCTTGGTTTTTCACAACAAGTTACTTTGTCTCCAGCAGCAACATTAAGTGTTATCACCTGCGGATCCGGAGAAGAGCTTTACTCCTCTTTTGGGCATAGTGCATTTCGAATTACCGATCCCGTTTTGGGTATTGATGTGGTTTACAATTATGGAACTTTTAATTTTAACGCTCCCAATTTCTATTTGAAATTTACGCAGGGAAAATTACCTTTTGCTCTTAGTAGGCAACAGTTTAACCAATTTATTTACGAATATGAACTGGAAAACAGATGGGTAAAGGAGCAGGTATTAGATCTTACGGAGACTCAAAAAAATGAATTATTTCTTTTTTTGGAGAACAATTACCTTCCAGAAAATAGAGTTTATAAATACGATTTCTTTTTTGACAACTGTTCCACCAAAATTGGCGCTGTATTGGAGAGCACTTTTGGGACTGCATTGCGATACGACTACGCACATTTAGAGGAGCAGTTTACCTTTCGTGAGTTAATTCACCAAAATTTAAAAACCAATTCATGGTCGGCTTTTGGGATTGATTTGGCTTTAGGCTCGGTGATCGATAGAGAAGCTACGCCTCATGAGCATCTCTTTTTGCCTAACTATGTTTTGCGACAATTGAATTATACTTCGCTTGGAAATATACCAATAGTATTACAGCAAAGAACTATTCTAAAGGAAGGGCCCAAACTAAAGGAACCGAATTTTCTTTTGACACCACAGTTTTGGCTTTCCGTAGTATTAATCCTCGTTGTCCTAATGACCTATTTTGATTTTAAGAAAGGAGGTCGAAGTAGATGGTTGGATTTCAGTCTTTTTTTTGCTACGGGCTTCGCAGGGTGGATTATTGTATTTCTTTGGTTTTTTACAGAACACACAACTACAGTTATCAATTTTAATGTGCTCTGGGCGTTTCCATTAAACCTAGTTGTGGCTTTTTTTCTGCTATCCAAAAAACCAATGTTCAAGGGCCTTTTGTACTACATTATTACACTTTTGGTATTGTTGGCGGCTACCCTAGTGTTATGGGGATTAAAAATTCAACTATTTTCTCCATTATTACTTCTTTTGTTGATTGCTTTGGGGATTAGATACCTATTTTTGCACTTTATTTTAAAAAAGGGAATAGCTTGAAACGGTAGTTGTATTTGGTTTCATGTTTTATCAGCCTGTTTTAATCGAGCTCTACTAATTTTTAAATTCAACACATGAACCTACTTACTGTAGAAAATATATCCAAATCTTTTGGGGAACTAGTCCTTTTTAAGGATTTATCTTTTGGCATCAATAAAGACCAAAAAATAGCATTAATTGCCAAAAATGGCACTGGAAAGACGGCCATTCTTAATATCATTTCAGGAAATCAATCTCCTGATACCGGTCGCGTAAATTACAGAAAAGACATTCGGGTTTCTTATTTAGAACAGGAACCGGAATTGAACCCGGAGCACACCATAGAAGAAACCATTTTGGCTTCTGATAGTGATGTGCTGCGTATTATCAATAACTACGAAAAGGCTTTGGTAAATCCTGAGAATGAAGAGGCGTATCAAAAAGCCTTTGATGCCATGGATCATTTTGGAGCATGGGATTTTGAAAATCAGTATAAGCAGATACTTTTTAAACTAAAATTGGAGGACTTACAGGTAAAAGTGGGGCTGCTTTCCGGAGGACAAAAAAAGCGATTGGCGCTTGCCAATGCGCTGATTAACCGACCGGATTTATTGATTATGGATGAGCCCACCAACCATTTGGATTTGGAGATGATAGAATGGTTAGAAAACTATTTTGCTAAGGAAAATATAACCTTGTTTATGGTGACGCATGACCGGTACTTTTTGGAACGCGTCTGCAATGAGATTATAGAACTGGATAATGGACAACTTTATTCCTACAAAGGAAATTACTCGTATTATCTGGAAAAGAAAGAAGCCAGACTTGCACAAGAAGCTGTTGAGCAACACAAATCTAAGCAACTCTTTAAAAAGGAGCTGGATTGGATGCGCAGACAACCCAAAGCTCGAACTACCAAATCCAAGTCCAGAATCGATGATTTTCAAGCTATAAAGGAAAAAGCCTCTCAACGCAGAAAAGACCACAAAGTACAGTTGGAGATTAATATGGAACGTATGGGTAGCAAGGTGTTGGAATTGCATAAAATTTCTAAATCCTACCCTAATAAACCAATTTTAAACAAATTTGAGTATATTTTTTTACAAGGAGAGCGCATTGGAATCATAGGTAAAAACGGAACAGGGAAATCTACCTTTTTGAATGTTTTGACAGGCAAAGATCAACCGGATTCAGGAAAAGTAGTGGTAGGGGAAACCATAAAATTCGGTTATTATACTCAGGCCGGTATTGTGATAAAACCGGGGCAGAAAGTCATCGAAGTCATTCGGGAGTTTGGCGATTATATCCCCTTGAAAAAAGGGGGACAAATTTCCGCACAACAATTATTGGAACGCTTTCTTTTTGATCGTAAAAAGCAATACGACTTTGTTGAGAAACTTAGTGGGGGAGAACGTAAACGATTATATCTATGTACAGTATTAATCCAAAATCCGAACTTTTTGATTTTGGATGAGCCTACAAATGATTTGGATATCGTCACCCTAAATGTACTGGAAGACTTCCTACTAGATTTCCCGGGGTGTTTATTGGTGGTTTCCCACGACCGTTATTTTATGGACAAAATTGTGGATCATCTTTTTGTTTTCAGGGGTGATGCCGTTATCGAGGATTTTCCGGGAAACTACTCCGATTTCAGAGCGTATGAGGATAGTACTGAAGAAGAAATTAAAGCGGTAAAGGTAGAAAGTGTACAAGCTAATCTATCTAAGAATGTTTGGAAAACTGAGGATACCACCAAAAAACTTAGTTACTCCGAACAGAAGGAATACCAACAGTTGGAAAAGGAAATCCAAAAATTGGAAAAGGAGAAGGAAGTATTGCAGTATAAGTTTACCGATACTTCACTTTCCGGAGACGAAATTTCCAAACTTTCTATAGACCTTAAAAAGCTTATGGATGCTATAGAGGAAAAAACCGAACGTTGGTTTTCGCTATCCGCTATACTAGAGGGGTAAATACAATGTTGTATCATGAATCCTTATTTTCTTTTATACCTAAAATTTCTGTTGACTTCGACCAATCAACACGGAGTGCATTCGCCTTTTGTCTATGCATATGTGACCCAATGTTTGTATAAAAGGGCTATTGTAAAGGGATCGAAATCGATTCAGGTTTTTCAAAAAAGTCGGACTTATTTTAAAGCCGAAAGAGTAAAATGGTTTGGCGAGGAGGAACGGCTAAACAAGATATCCGAAGTGGGTAAAGGTATTTTTTCAGTTCAGCACCCCCCTTTTGATCTTGTTTTTATCTCAAGGGATACTCAACATGAAGTTAAAGGTTTTCTTTCTGATACTAGAAATATAAGAAATCATACCATGGTACTCATAGAAGGTATATATACTTCAAAAGTCAATCGATTGTTATGGGAAAGGGCGAAAGAAATACCGGATGTTAGGGTATCTATAGATATGTTTCATTGTGGAGTGCTGTTTTTCAGAAAAGAGCAAGTCAAGGAACATTTTAAGATTCGAATTTAATCCCGTATTTTTAAGATTTAATACTTATCATTATGGACAATAACACTATTTATATTGTTTTAGGAATCTTGTTAGTCGTCTATTTTGCTACACAGGCTTTTACCAAAAAGCGTTGGAAGGAGCGAAAATCAAGGGGCTTTATGGAAGGACAAAGAAAGAAGAAAAATCACGACGAAGGAGACAAAAGATCCAAATAACTAAGTACAGCACTACATGAAAATATACACCAGAACCGGAGATCAGGGTTTAACATCACTTTTCGGAGGTACACGCGTAGCAAAGCATCATATCCGGATAGATAGTTATGGTACTCTGGATGAACTGAATTCCTGGCTGGGTTTGTTGAGGGATCAGCAAATGAACATTCATTCTAAAGGAGTTTTACTGCTAATTCAGGAAAAGCTTTTTACTATTGGTGCCATTTTAGCTACTGATCCTGAAAAGAGTGTACTAAAAACAGGTAAGCAACGGCTCGATATAGAAAAAATTAGAATAGAAGATATTGGATTTTTGGAACAGGAAATAGATACCATGAACGAGGAACTTCAGGAAATGACACACTTTATTCTTCCGGGTGGCCATCCTACTATTTCTTATTGTCATATTGCAAGAACTGTATGTAGAAGAGCCGAGCGCCTTGCAACTCAGTTAAATGAAATTGAGCCTTTAGAGATTCATGTACTCCCTTATTTAAACCGACTATCTGATTACCTTTTTGTGTTGGCGCGGAAATTTTCCAGGGACATGAATATCGAGGAAATTAAATGGATTCCCGGGAAAAATAATATGAAATAGGTTGTTTATTCGTTATTAAATTGGCAATGAGAGTATATTGTTAATAAAATAACCTAAATAGTTGTAAAATAACTTGACAATTAGCGTTTAAAAATTATTTTTGCAAAAAATTAAATTTACTACTGAAATGTATTGGACACTAGAACTGGCTTCATATTTAAGTGATGCACCTTGGCCGGCCACCAAAGACGAGTTGATAGATTATGCTATCAGGACAGGTGCTCCTTTGGAAGTTGTCGAAAACCTTCAATCTATGGAAGAAGAAGGTGGAGAAATTTATGAATCCATCGAGGAAATTTGGCCTGATTATCCTACTGAAGAAGATTACCTCTGGAACGAGGACGAATATTAATAATATTAACGGAATTTCAACAAAAAAGTCTCTTAGGAGGCTTTTTTTTTATGTAATTTTGGCGTTACATTTTTAGGGTAAAAATAGTTCTGCAAACTTAATTACAGAGGTTGCAATTAAAATATAAAGCAGGGTATTGGGGTTAATTTGTTTCCTTTCACGCCTTTTCATTTAATTGATTTTATTATGAGTTTTTTAAATTCGGTACTGAAGATTTTTGTTGGGGACAAATCGCAAAAAGACGTAAAAGAGCTACAGCCATTAGTAGCGCAAATTAGATCTTTTGAAAAGGATCTTGAAAAAATAAGCCATGATGAATTACGATCCAAAACTGTTAGATTCAAGGCTCTGTTAGAGGCAGATGGGAAGGCTCTTAATGAACAAATCACTGTGTTAAGGGAAGAGGTTTTGGCTTCAACAGATATTGATAGAAATGAAGATATTTACGCTGAGATTGATCGACTTAAAGAAGAGCTCTACAAAGTTTCCGAAAAGACTTTGGAAATTATCTTGCCTGAGGCTTTTGCAGTAGTAAAAGAAACAGCCAAACGTTTTGTAAACAATACCACGCTTACAGTGACTGCATCGGAGTTCGACAGAAAAATTTCCGGTACAAAGACCTATGTTACTCTCGATGGAGACAAAGCCATATGGAAAAATTCATGGGACGCTGCCGGAAAGGAAGTAACCTGGGATATGGTGCACTATGATGTACAGTTAATTGGAGGTATTGCATTGCATCGTGGGAAAATTGCAGAGATGCATACCGGAGAAGGAAAAACTTTGGTGGCAACTTTGCCTATGTATTTAAATGCGCTAACCGGAAATGGAGTGCATTTGGTAACGGTGAACGATTATTTGGCAAAAAGAGATAGTGCTTGGATGGCTCCAATTTTTGAGTTTCACGGGCTCTCGGTGGCTTGCATAGACAATCATCAGCCTAATTCAGACGGGAGAAGAGACGCATACAATGCGGACATTACGTATGGTACTAACAATGAATTTGGATTTGACTACCTAAGAGACAATATGGCACATACACCAAAGGATTTGGTGCAACGTCCACATCATTATGCTATTGTAGATGAGGTAGATTCTGTTTTGGTAGATGATGCCCGTACCCCTTTAATTATTTCCGGTCCGGTTCCCGAAGGAGACAGGCATGAATTCAACGAATTAAAGCCAAAAATCAACGATATTGTTCAAAAACAGAGACAATATTTAACAGGGGTTTTGGCTGAAGCCAAAAAATATATTGCCGAGGGCAATACCAAAGAAGGTGGTTTTTTGTTGCTAAGAGTTCATAGAGGTCTACCTAAGAATAAGGCTCTTATTAAATTTTTGAGCGAAGAAGGGATTAAGCAATTGCTTCAAAAGACTGAAAACTTCTACATGCAGGATAATAACAGGGAGATGCCGAAAATAGATGAAGAGCTTCTTTTTGTCATTGATGAAAAAAACAATCAGATAGAACTTACTGATAAAGGGGTAGATTATATTTCCGGGGACACAGACAAAGATTTTTTCGTAATGCCGGATATCGGTGGTGAGATTGCAAAAATTGAAAATCAGAATTTGGAAATCGAAAAGGAAGCATCTTTAAAAGAAGAACTGTTTCGGGATTTTGCAATAAAAAGCGAACGTATTCATACCATGAGCCAATTGTTAAAGGCGTACACCCTTTTTGAAAAGGATGTGGAGTATGTGGTTATGGACAATAAGGTAATGATTGTGGATGAACAAACCGGACGAATAATGGACGGTCGTCGGTATTCCGATGGATTACATCAGGCCATTGAAGCAAAAGAAAATGTGAAGATTGAAGCAATGACCCAGACTTTCGCTACAATTACCCTGCAAAATTACTTTAGAATGTATAAGAAATTGGCTGGGATGACAGGAACAGCCATAACAGAGGCAGGGGAGTTCTGGGAAATTTATAAGTTGGACGTCATGGAAATTCCCACGAACCGACCTATAGCGAGAGATGACAGGAATGATCTGATTTATAAAACCAAGAGAGAAAAGTATAACGCAATAATTGATGAGGTTACGAAATTATCGGCAGCAGGAAGACCGGTTTTGATTGGTACTACATCGGTAGAAATTTCGGAACTGTTATCCCGAATGCTAACCATTAGGAAAGTACCTCATAATGTACTCAACGCCAAACTGCATAAAAAAGAAGCGGATATTGTAGCAGAGGCTGGAAAATCCGGAATTGTTACTATAGCTACGAACATGGCCGGGCGTGGAACCGATATTAAACTTTCTGACGAAGTAAAAAAAGCAGGAGGTTTAGCTATTGTAGGTACAGAGCGTCATGATTCTCGACGTGTAGATAGGCAGTTAAGGGGTCGTTCAGGACGTCAGGGAGATCCGGGAAGTTCTCAATTTTATGTTTCTTTAGAAGATAATTTAATGCGTTTATTTGGTTCGGATAGAGTGGCAAAAATGATGGATCGTATGGGCCTTGAAGAAGGCGAAGTAATACAACATTCCATGATGACTAAATCCATAGAACGGGCGCAGAAAAAAGTAGAGGAAAATAACTTTGGTATTCGAAAGCGCTTGCTAGAGTATGATGATGTTATGAATGCCCAACGCGAAGTAGTCTATAAAAGAAGGCGACATGCCTTGCAGGGAGAACGCCTCAAGGTAGATATTGCAAATATGGTTTATGATACCTGCGAAGTAATTGCAGATACCAATAAGGCTGCCAATGATTATAAGAACTTTGAGTTTGAATTAATCAAATATTTCTCTATTACATCTCCGGTTTCAGAGCAGGAATTTGCCAAATTGAGTAGTATAGAAATCGCAGGTAAAATTTATAAGGCTACCTATGAGTACTACATTTCAAAAATGGAGCGTAATGCGGCAACAGCTTTTCCTGTTATAAAAAAGGTATATGAGGATAGTTCCAGTAAGTTTGAACGTATTGTTGTGCCCTTTACAGATGGTTTAAAAACGCTTAATGTAGTTACGGATTTAAGAGAGGCATATGAAAGTAATGGAAAACAACTTGTCACGGATTTTGAAAAGAATATTACTCTTGCCATTGTAGATGATGCATGGAAAACGCATCTTAGAAAAATGGATGAGTTAAAGCAATCTGTTCAGTTGGCAGTACATGAGCAAAAAGACCCGCTTTTAATCTATAAATTTGAGGCTTTTCAACTCTTTAAAGGGATGATAGACAAGGTCAATAAAGAGGTTGTTTCCTTTTTATTCAAAGGAGAATTACCCACAGCTAACCCTAATGAGATTCAAGAAGCAAAAAGCGTACGAAGACCAAAAGAGAATTTGCGGACCACTAAAGAAGAAATTCCCAATAGCGATGAGAGATCGGCGCAAAGTAGGGCTATAAGTCAAAATCAAGTTGGAAGACAACAAGTAACCGAGACCATTGTCCGTGAAAGTGCGAAAATTGGTAGAAATGATAAGGTAACTATTAAAAATGTACTTTCCGGCGAAAGTAAAACCTTAAAATATAAGCAAGCTGAATCCCTGATTGTTAAAGGGGATTGGGTATTGACAGAGGAGTAACTTTTCAGTAGAACAATCAACTTATCTAAAAACGGCAACCCGAAAAGTTGCCGTTTTTTGTTTCCAAAATTCTATATCTTTACAAGGATAGCCTTAAATACTATTGACATATGGAAACCTCCAGACGAAGCTTTTTATCTTCCATTAGCATGCTGGCAGCAACAGCAGCAATTCCTTTTAGCGCATTTAGCTTTGGAAAAGAAAAGAAATTAAAAGTGGTACTCGTTGGTACCGGCATACGGGGCATAACCTTTTGGGGTAAAAGACTGGTACAACAATACCCTGATATTTTAGAGTTTGTTGGTCTTTGTGATAACAATCCGGGGAGGCTGGCTTATGCTAAAACATACATTGGTGTATCCTGTAGTACATTTACCAACTTTGAGGATATGGTAAAACAAACAACTCCGGATTTAGTCATTGTAACAACACGAGATACCAATCATCATGAGTTTATAATTAAAGGGCTGGAAATGGGTTGTGATGTTCTCACGGAAAAGCCTATGACCACCGATGAGGTTAAATGTCAGGCTATACTAGACGCCGAAAAGAAATCCAGTAAAAATGTAATTGTAGGTTTTAATTATAGATGGAGCCCGTACGCAACAAAAATAAAGGAACTACTTGCTGCCAATACAATTGGCAAACTTACTTCTGTGGATTTTCACTGGTATTTAAATACCTATCATGGCGCATCTTATTTTAGACGGTGGCATGGAGAAATGGAGCAAAGTGGCTCTTTATGGGTACATAAAGCGACTCACCATTTTGATTTGTTAAACTGGTGGATAAACTCTGAGCCTAATGAAGTTTTCGCTTACGGGGATTTGGAGAAATATGGAAAAAATGGCCCTTTTAGGGCAGCGAATTGCAGAACTTGTGAACATAAAGCAAATTGTGATTTTCATTTGGATATTACCAAAGATGAAGAAATGATGAAGCTCTATGTGGAGCATGAAAAGCATGATGGATATATCAGAGACAATTGTCTTTTCAGGGAGAATATCGACATTTATGATAAAATGTCTGCACAGGTAAAATACCAAAATAATGTTTCACTGAATTATTCACTAACTACCTATTCCCCTTTAGAAGGTTGGAGAGCTGCCTTTAATGGTACCGAAGGTAGAATTGAGGCCTGGCAAGATATTCCCTATTACAAAAATGAAAGCCTGGATCAGGAGGCATTGCATCAAAGGGAAATGAATCAATCAAAAGAAGAAGAATCTTTTAATGAACCTATAATTGTCCATAAGCTTTGGAAAGATTTTGAAGCTGTAAATGTTGCTGCTGAAAAAAGCGGGCATGGGGGCGGGGATCAAAGACTACAGGATAAGATTTTCAGAAATCCGGAAGAAAAGGATGCTTTCGGTAGAACTGCCGGTATCCGTGATGGGGCTATGTCTTGTCTTATAGGGATTGCTGCCAGACGAAGTATTGAGACAAGAAAACCTATAAAAATTGAAGACCTTACGGAACTTAAACCTAGAGTTGAACGTGATAAATAGCACGGAGCATCTTATTTTGAGAAAGTACTTGGATTTTATATCAAAACATTTTTAGATTTACAGTAATATCAAGAAGGTACGCTTTCAGAAACCATTTCATAAGTTTATAAACCCCCCACATCAAATAAGTATAAAGCCTATCAGATGTAACTGAGCATGTCACATACCAAACAAAAGCGATTATGTTATGCAAGGTTCCATTATAACCGTTGAAAAGCAAATTGTAAAGACATGAAAAAACCAATCGAAGACCAATACCAGTTTCAGGATAAGGTTGCAATAGCACAGCGTGTCAATATTTTTTCGGCAATATCAGCATTAGTTTTCGGGGTACTCTGCATCTATCCTCTGCAAATTAATCAAATTCTACCCTATGTTTTTATAGGTTTCGGAATACTTGTTCTTCTTAATGTTTTAGCATATAAAGCCCATGGAAACCTTACACTTACCTACAATTTTACCTCCATTTTGGCCCTTGTTTCCGCAATTGTTATAACCTTGTATAGCGGTGGTATTAACAGCCCTTTTATCTTTGTACTTGCTTTAATAGTTTTTGCGGGATATGTAACCACACGGGGTTACGGTAGGGTCTATTTAATTCTCAATATTGTAATTACAGGGCTTATATATATGCAACATCTGCCTAATTTTAATTTTACAGTTAATGTTGTCCCTCCTGAGTCTAGAAATTTATTCAGTCTTTTAAGTATTTTGTTTTCTGTGTATCTTTTGGGAGGTGTTTTTGGTAAAAACCTGCAGCGGACACAGTATAAGCTTTATAAATCAAAGCGTGAAATAGAAAAACGAATTGCAGAAAAAGAAATGTTGCTTAAGGAAATTCACCATAGAGTTAAAAATAATCTTCAGACGGTATCCAGTTTATTAAGTCTTCAATCCAGAGCAACCGAAGATAGTACAGTTAAAAGTCTTTTTAAGAGCAGTCAAAATAGAGTAATTTCCATGGCAATGGTCCATGAAATGCTGTATATGAGAGATGATCTTTCCAAGATTGAGTATAAATCCTATGTACAGGAATTGAGTGAGTATTTGGTGCGATCTGTCAAAGGAACCCAGAACAATATAAAACTGACCATAGATATCCCGGATATAAAGCTGGGGATAGATACTGCTATTCCGTTGGGTCTTTTAATCAATGAAACCATCACAAATGCATTAAAATATGGAATTAAAGATGATTGTGATGGAGAAATACATATTGCTCTAAGGAAAGAAAAGGGTACAGATTATATATTAAATATTGGGGACAATGGCGTTGGTTTTTCCGATACTGTAAATCATAAAAACACTAAGTCTTTAGGATTAAAATTAATTTATAATTTGGCAAGACAACTTCAGGGCTCGATTATTCGAGACGCTTCCCTCAAAGGAACCAATTATATTGTAAAATTTCAGGAGATAGGTCAGAGTTTTCATTCTATCGCTTAAATATCTTTACCTTTTTTAGTCTTTACCTCTTTTTTGGTTTTAGAATTTCGTTTTTACCTCAGGGATTATTTCCTTTTTTGGAATATCGTAAAAGTTGTCTTTGCTGCCAGTTAAAGTCACGGCATCCATTATTTTATTACTATATTTAAAAGAACTAACTCAAAACTTTAAAAATGTTAAAAAAACTATGCCTTTTGGTACTACTTTGTTGTACCTCAATCTATGGTCAAGATTATTTCTTTAAAAAATTCCATCCCTTTAATCCGGTCATTCCAACTCCTGAACAGTTCTTAGGCTACGGCATTGGGGAACGACATACACGACATGACTTAATTGTGGCTTATTTTGAGAAGCTGGCTGCGGTTTCAGACCGGGCCACTATTCATTACTATGGGAAAACCCATGAGGGAAGAAAATTGGTAATCCTTACCATCAGTACTCCAGAGAACGTATCTAATTTAGAAAGTTTAAAAGCGCAACATCTCGACTTTATAAATCCAAAAAAAACAGTTTCAAATTATGAAAGTGTTCCGGTTTTCATCAATTTGGGATATAATGTTCACGGAAACGAACCTTCCAGCTCTGAAGCTGCCCTTTTAGCTGCCTACACGTTTGTTGCCTCAAATAGCCCGGAGATTTTAAGCTATTTAAAGGATGCCGTTCTTTTTGTAGACCCTGCAATAAATCCAGATGGAAGGGATAGACATACGCAATGGGCTAATTCGTATCAGGGTAATCCGCTGGTGGCAGATCCACAAGATGCCGAACATAACGAGCATTGGCCCGGAGGGCGAACCAATCACTATTGGTTTGATTTGAACCGGGATTGGCTTCTGGCTATTCATCCTGAAAGTCAGGGAAAATTAAAATGGTACCATGAGTGGTACCCAAATGTGGTTACAGATTTTCACGAGATGGGCAGTCAGAGCACTTATTTTTTTGAACCCATGAAAACCAATGGATCTTGGGAACCTATCATGCCTAAAGAAAATTATGTAGATTTAAATACCATCTTTGGAGATTATTATGCCAAGGCGTTAGATAGCATAGGATCTTTCTATTTTACTAAAGAGGTTTTTGACGGCACTTATCCGGGATATGGCTCATCGTATCCTGACATTCAGGGAGGCCTTGGAATCTTGTTTGAGCAAGCTAGTTCTAGAGGGCATAAACAGACTACTCCTTTCGGGGAAATTACTTTTCCGTTTACCATTCGCAATCAATATACATCTAGTATCAAGACGGTAGAAGCAGCGGTTAAAAACAAGGGGTATCTTTATAAATACCAGCAAGAATTTTTCAAGAGTGCTTTGAGTAATGCATCTAAAAGCAAGGTAAAGGGATATGTTTTCGGTGATGAGTTCGATTCAAATAGAATGAAGGCCTTTATAGATAAGTTATTATTACATAAAATTGAAGTATACAAATCCGGAACCGGATCCTTTGTAGTGCCAACCAACCAGCCTCAGTATAGGATGGTACAAACCATGTTTGAAACCTATAAGAAATATAGAGATAGTGTTTTTTATGATGCCTCAGCATGGTCTGTAGGGAATTTTTATAATACAAAATACAAACCGGTGACCACACTGAGTCTCGGAGAAAAAATTGAAAGTACGACAAGCTTATTTTCCGTTGCGCCGTTTCAGAAATCAGAATATGCCTATTTGATTGATGCGGATGATTATAATGCGCCTGCACTGCTCTATCATTTACAGACCAATGGATTGGTACTATCAGCAGCATTTAAGCCTTTTACAAGCCGGGTGGGCACGGGCACCAGAGCATTTAATTATGGAACGTATGTTCTACCGGTGAGTCTGCAAAAGAAAACTTCCGATGAAGTATTTAAAATACTGCAAGAAGGGCAACAAAAATATGCCGTACCTGTTTACCATCTTGCCTCTGGCTATAATCTGGAAGGAATCGATTTGGGAAGTGGTTTTGTGCAACCCCTTAAACAGCCAAAAGTTGCCATGCTTATTGGTGACGGGATCAGTTCTTATGAGGCCGGAGAAATTTGGCATTTGATGGATACACGGATGCAAATGCCTATAACCAAAATTCCTTTATGGCGCTTTAATTCAGCGGATTTAAGTAAATATAATACTCTGGTTTTGGTATCGGGTCGTTATGATCTTACTCAAAAACAGCAAGATAAAATAAAGGACTGGGCTACTACCGGAAATACGCTTATCACTATTGGTACAGCATCAAAATGGGCTATTGAAAAAAAGTTGGTCAATGAAAAATTAACAAAAGTGGAAAAAGATACTGCCAAGGTCACATTGCGGAGACCTTATGTTGATGCTACTGAAAATATAGGAAAAGAGAGTTTAGGAGGAGCCATTTTTAAAGTCGATTTGGATATTACGCATCCACTGGCTTTTGGCTACAGGGATGGTTCCATTCCCATCTATAAAAACAACACGGTTTGGTTGCAACCCAGTAAGAACGAATATGCCACCGTTGCGAAATATGCTGATAATGCACATATAGACGGATTTATTACAGATAAAAATCTAAATGAATTTTTAAAACCCTCTGCTTCGCTAATTGTAAGTCCAATTGGTACGGGTAGGGCTATTCTGTTTGCCGATAACCCCAATTTTAGAGGATCTTGGTACGGCACAAACAGGTTGTTTTTAAATGCACTATTTTTAGGTGATAAAATAAAAGTACCCAGCGAACCGGAAAGATAGCCTAGGGGATAAAACGGATGAAAAGTAAAATATAGCATGAGAAATCTTGTAATTTTTTTAGTTCTAGTTCTATTGTGGAATGGTTTTCTTCATTCACAAAGCTCAAATGGCGATGGGCCATTTACCCAATTGATTATTAGGGGAGTTACATTAATAAACGGCAATGGAGCCCCGCCTCAAGGGCCGGTGGATATAGTAGTGGAAAACAACATCATCAAGAGTGTTCAGGTTGTGGGTTATCCCGGGGTTAAAATAGACCCCACCAAAAGACCCCAATTAAAGACAGGAGGAAAAGAACTGGATTGTACAGGAATGTACCTTATGCCCGGGTTTATTGATATGCATACCCATATTGGAGGCGCTGCTCAAGGGGCCGAACCGGATTATGTTTTTAAATTATGGATGGCGCATGGGGTAACTACAGTAAGAGAAGTAGGTGGAAGAGGCATAGAAAGTACATTGGAATTAAAACAGAAAAGCGCCAGAAATGAAATTGTGGCACCAAGAATTGTAGCTTTTACCAGTTTTGGACAGACTAGTGAAACTTTCAATCCGTTAAACAATCTTCCAATTTCAACTCCAGATCAGGCTAGAATTTGGGTACGGGCTAATGCAAAAAAGGGCGCAGACGGAATAAAGTTCTTTGGAGCTTCCCCGGAAATAATGACTGCGGCTCTGGACGAAAACAACAAGCTGGGATTAGGGTCTGCATGTCATCATGCACAAATGGATGTAGCACGTTGGAACGTTCTGCATTCTGCAAGGGCGGGATTAACTTCTATGGAACATTGGTACGGTTTACCGGAAGCTTTGTTTACTGACAGAACGGTTCAGGATTATCCGTTAGATTATAATTATCAGAATGAACAAGATCGCTTTGAAAATGCAGGGAAACTTTGGCAACAAGCAGCCAAACCTTTTACCGAGCATTGGAACAAAGTTATGGACGAGTTATTGTCATTGAATTTTACCGTTGACCCAACCTTTAACATTTATGAAGCCAGCAGAGATTTACAGGGGGCAAGAAGGGCAGAGTGGCATGAAGAGTACACTTTACCCTCTTTATGGGAGTTTTATCAACCCAGTAAAATATCACATGGTTCTTACTGGCACGATTGGGGCACAGAACAAGAGGTAGTTTGGAAAGAGAACTACCGTTTATGGATGGCGTTTATAAATGAATTCAAAAATCGCGGGGGAAGGGTAACAACAGGGTCGGATTCCGGTTTTATTTTTCAGTTATATGGTTTTGCATACATCCGTGAGCTGGAACTGCTTCGGGAAGCAGGTTTCCATCCTCTTGAAGTTATTAGAGCAGCTACATTAAACGGCGCAGATGCGTTAGGATTAGGTGATAAAATAGGGTCGGTAACTATTGGAAAGTTTGCCGATTTTGTTATCGTGGAAGAAAATCCACTTAAAAACTTAAAAGTACTCTACGGAACAGGAGCTATTAGACTAACCGAAACCAATGAAGTTGTGCGCGTAGGAGGAGTTAAATACACCGTCAAGGACGGAATTATTTATGACGCAAAACAGTTATTAAAAGACGTAAAGGAAATGGTGGCACTGGAAAAACAAAAATTAAACTACAAAATAAAACAACCGGGAGTAAAAGAATAAGTAAATTCATAATTAAGCTAATTTAGGTTTATCGTTTTTGGTGGTAAAGGACAATTCTTTCTTTACCTGAGAATTTTTGAACATGTACAAACGCGCAACACTATTTTCTTTTTCTTCACTAATTTTTTCTGTTTTGATTTCGATACCCATGGAAATGGTTTCAACTTTAACTTCAGCAGTATCATTTTGAGCTTGTGCAGCAACTCCGATAAAAAGGATAAAGAAGAAAGTGATTATAGTTTTCATGTCTTGCGTTTTGTTATTATTATAACTTGAGCAAGTGTATTTTGCCGGGGTGTAAATCGCTGAAAGACATCTATTTTCGGTAATTGGGAATAATGCTGTTAAACTGCAAAAAAGTATCGATAAAGGGTAAGTACATCAAAATTAGCTAATCGATGATTATTGCACTTTATCGATGTTTCTGGTGCCTACTGAAGAAAAATCAACTTAAAAGGCGGCTAGTATGAACATGAGTTGGTCAAAGAAAACAAATAATACGAAAGGTATACAGAAGTAAATCGCCAAACAGGAAAGACACTCCCTCTACCTCTCTCAAGAGGGGAGCTGTATTTTTTAGGTTTCCGATGGTCAGCAAAGCTTTCTATTGCCTCCTATGCGGAGAGCGATGGGCTTGAGGAAAGAAGGCAAAAAGCATTTCATTTCCGGTCTAGAAAGAGTTGAAATGTATATTTAATCAAAAGGGGCTAGGGGTGTGAAACCTAAGTCCTCCTAGCTCCAAAATAAGATTTTAAAAATCCAATTTCTTTTTACGAAGTTCAAAATTCTGACCGAGATATACTTTCCGGACCATTTCATCAGCCGCCAAGTCCTCCGGAATACCGGATTTTAGAATCCCTCCTTCAAACATAAGATAGGAACGTTCGGTAATAGCCAACGTTTCCTGAACGTTATGGTCGGTAATCAAAATACCAATATTCTTATCCTTTAATTGGGCAACTATGCGTTGTATGTCCTCAACAGCAACCGGGTCTACGCCTGCAAAGGGTTCGTCTAGAAGAATAAATTTGGGATCGGTAGCCAAGGCTCTGGCAATTTCCGTCCGGCGACGTTCTCCTCCGGATAATAAGTCCCCTCTATTTTTTCGAATATGCCCTAAACCAAATTCTTCAATAAGCGACTCCATTTTCATTTCCTGTTCCTTTTTGCTCATCTTGGTCAATTGTAGAACGCTCAAAATATTTTTTTCAATACTTAATTTGCGAAATACGGAAGCTTCCTGTGCCAAATACCCTATACCGTTTTGGGCTCTTTTGTACATGGGAAATTTGGTTATTTCCATGTCGTCCAAAAATATTTTACCGCCATTGGGAGAAATTAGACCAACTATCATATAAAAAGAAGTAGTTTTTCCGGCTCCGTTGGGTCCCAATAAGCCTACAATTTCTCCTTGATTAACCTCTAAAGAAATTCCTCTTACTACTTGGCGTCCTCTATAGGACTTCATGATGTTTTCTGCGCGAAGTTTCATCTGTTAATCTTTATTGCTTTTTAACGGTCATCCCGAACAGTCGGGTATAATTCGGCAAAAAACATTTCGGTAGGTATTCAAATTTAGTACTGCTCATTTCATGAGATATAGCAACCAAAACTAACCATATAATTGGTTGGCAGCTTTATTTTGTCAAATTTTTAACCTTCATGCTGTTCCAGGGCTTCCCAATATTCATATGCCTTTCGCAAATGGGGTACCACAATAGTTCCTCCAACAAGGGTAGCAATACCTAATGTTTCCATAACCTCTTCTTTGGTAGCACCTTCCTTATAAGAACTTTCCAAATGGTATTTCACACAATCATCGCATCTCAATACCGCTGATGCTACCAAACCCAAAAGTTCTTTAGTTTTTACATCTAAAGCACCCTCTGCATAGGCATTGGTATCTAAATTGAATATTCGTTTGATGATTTTGTTATTGTCTGCCAATAACTTTTCGTTCATTTTGGAACGGTATGCGTTAAATTCTTCAACTGGATTTGGCATTCTTTTTTCTTTTAGCTTCTTTTTTGGCTTCGTTTTTCAAAACCCGACTGGAAATAAAAATACTGACTTGATATAAAATAAGAATAGGTATTGCCACTACAATTTGGCTGGCGACATCTGGTGGTGTAATTACTGCTGATACAATGAGTACCACAACCAGTGCAATTTTCCTGTATTTTCTTAAGATTTCCGGAGTAACTAAGCCCACTTTGGTCAGAAAGTAAATAATAATGGGAAGCTCAAACATGAGTCCACAAGCTATTACGGCAGCTCGTACTGTAGAAATATAGGAGGCCAAATCAATATCATTAAATACTTCATCACTTACAGTGTACCCACCTAAGAAATTGATTGAAAGTGGTGCGACGATATAATATCCAAAGAGAACACCGGAGAAAAATAACATAGAGGCAATAAAAATAAATCCTCTGGCATTACTACGTTCATTATCATAGAGTCCAGGCCCAATAAATTTCCACATTTCATAAAGAATATAGGGAAAGCCAACAATAAATCCGGCCCAGATGGAAGTCCAGATATGTGCGGAAAACTGCCCTGCCATTTCCCGGCTTTGTACTCTAAACAAGGGCTCGTTACTACAAAAGGCCTCGCTGAAACCTAGCATTTGGGAAAGTTTACAAAAAAGTTTGTAGGTAGGGAAATCGGGTTTTTTCGGACCAAAAATTACGGTATCAAAAACAAAGTCCTTCATAACAAACGCAATTAGACCAATACCTACTACAGCCAAAGTAGACCGTATTAAATGCCAGCGCAATTCCTCTAAATGATCTAAGAACGACATTTCGTTGGGCGACTTACCTATCTTTTTTATCATTATATAATACCTTCGTTAATTAAGTTGTGCAAATGTACTACACCTAAATATTTATCTCCGCTTACAGCCAAAAGTTGCGAAATTCCCTTTTCCTGCATGATTTCCAGGGCCTTTACAGCCAATATATCACCTTCAATCGTTTTAGGATTGGAAGTCATAATATCTTTGGCTATCAAACCATTAATGGAATTGTATTTATTTAACATTCTTCTGATATCGCCGTCTGTTACAATCCCCACAATTTTATCCTGATGCGTAACAGCCGTTACCCCTAGCATTTTTTCGGAAATTTCAACAATGACTTTTTTAATATCTGCATGTAAATCTACCTCAGGTTTTTGGTTATTAACAGCAATATCCGAAACACGTAAATACAAGCGTTTGCCTAGGGCACCACCCGGATGGTATTTTGCAAAATCTTTACTGCTAAACCCTCTTAATTCTAAAAGGGATATGGCTAAGGCATCTCCCATAACCAATTGGGCTGTAGTGCTGGTGGTGGGTGCCAAATTATGGGGACAAGCTTCTTTCTCTACAAAAGTATTTAATACAAAATCTACATTTTTGGCGAGATAAGAAGAATTGTTTCCGGTAATTCCAATCAATTTGTTTTTACCTCTTTTTATGAGTGGTACTAACATTTTTATTTCTGCGGTATTCCCACTTTTAGAAATTAAAATAACCACATCATTACCCTGTATGGTGCCTAAATCCCCATGAATAGCATCGGCAGCATGCATAAAAAGGGCAGGAGTACCTGTAGAATTTAAGGTAGCAACAATTTTAGAAGCAATAATGGCACTTTTACCAACTCCGGAAATAACGACTCTTCCTTCGGATTTTAGAATACAGTTGACGGCATTTGCAAAGTCCTCGTTTAATAAAGAAATAAGGTTATGAATAGCCTCGCTTTCTGTGTTAATTGTTTTCTTGGCTATGTCCAGTATAGCTTTGGTATTGCTCAAAGTAATATTAAAATTTAGTGGTTGTATTCCTAAAAGAATGTATTATATTTAGGTTACAAAATTACACAAACTTAACTTTATTAGATATTTTAAATTCAAACAAAATAAAAGTGTTCAAAAACTCCATTTAGATGGGAGAATACGTGGAATCCGTATTTAAGGTTTATGGTTTTTTGAATAAATTTTAATAGTAAAACATGATATGGATTTGAATGAAATTGATTTACATGCCCCGTTGAAAAAATATTTTGGATTTTCCAAATTTAAGGGCCTACAGGAAGAAGTAATCAAGAATATTGTAAACAGGAAGAATACTTTTGTTATCATGCCAACAGGTGGCGGAAAATCATTGTGCTACCAACTCCCTGCATTAATGACTGAAGGAACGGCGATAGTGGTATCCCCATTAATTGCCCTTATGAAGAATCAGGTAGATGCTATACGCGGCGTATCTTCTCAAAATGGAATAGCCCATGTACTTAATTCTTCATTGACCAAAACAGAAATTCGAGAGGTAAAGCAGGACATTACCGATGGCGTAACCAAATTATTGTATGTAGCGCCTGAATCTTTGACTAAGGAAGACTACGTGGATTTTTTACAAACGGTAAAGGTATCCTTTGTGGCTGTAGATGAAGCGCATTGTATTTCTGAATGGGGACATGATTTTAGACCGGAATACAGAAATTTAAGAGCAATAATTAACAGATTAGGCGCTGATATTCCCATCATTGGTTTAACAGCTACCGCTACTCCTAAAGTGCAGGAAGATATTATAAAAAATCTGGGGATTAATGATGCAAAACTGTTTAAGGCCTCTTTCAATAGACCCAATCTCTTTTATGAGGTGCGACCAAAAACGCAAAATGTAGATGGGGATATTATTCGTTTTGTAAAACAAAATGCTGGTAAGTCCGGTATTATTTATTGTTTAAGTAGAAAAAGGGTAGAGGAATTGGCTCAGGTACTGCAAGTTAATGGGATTAGTGCGGTTCCATATCATGCAGGTTTTGACGGGAAAACGCGGTCAAAATATCAGGATATGTTTCTTATGGAGGATGTAAATGTGGTTGTGGCCACCATTGCATTTGGTATGGGTATAGATAAACCGGATGTGCGCTATGTAATTCATCATGATATGCCCAAAAGCATTGAAAGCTACTACCAAGAAACCGGACGGGCAGGAAGAGACGGAGGTGAAGGCCATTGCCTAGCTTTTTATTCTTATAAGGATATAGAGAAATTAGAAAAATTCATGTCGGGTAAGCCCGTAGCAGAACAGGAAATTGGTAATGCATTATTGCAGGAAATTGTGGCCTTTGCAGAAACTTCTGTCTCCCGGAGAAAGTTCATTTTACATTATTTTGGAGAAGAGTTTGATGAGGTAAATGGGGAGGGGGCAGATATGGATGATAATACCAGAAATCCCAAAGAAAAACAGGAAGCCAAGGATGATGTTGTAAAACTTATTAAAGTTGTACAGGATACTAATGAGAAATTCAAATCCAAAGAAATCGTTAAAATTTTATGTGGTAAGGTAAACGCCATTATATCATCTCATAAAACCGATGCTAAACCCTTTTTTGGTATTGGAGCGGATAAAGACAAAGGGTACTGGATGGCTTTGGTAAGGCAAGCTTTGGTGGGAGGTTTTTTAAAGAAGGAAATTGAACAGTATGGAATTTTGCACCTTACGCCAAAGGGACTGGACTTTTTGAAGAATCCTGTTTCGTTTATGATGACGAAAGATCATGTCTATAACAAAGAAGCAGACGAGGCTATTGTAAGTGCAGCCAAGACCAGTGGAGGTGCTGCAGATGAAAACTTATTACACCTTTTAAAAGACTTGCGTAAATCTGAAGCCAAGAAATTGGGAGTCCCTCCGTTTGTAGTTTTTCAGGATCCGTCGTTAGAAGATATGGCTTTAAAGTATCCTATTTCTATGGATGAGCTTATTAATATTCACGGGGTAGGAGACGGAAAGGCCAAAAAGTATGGTAAGCCATTTCTGGAGTTGATTAATACCTATGTGGAGGAGAATGATATTCTAAGACCGGACGATCTTGTTGTAAAAAGCACCGGTGCTAATTCTGCTTTAAAATTGTATATCATTCAAAATATAGACCGTAAGTTGCCTTTAGATGATATTGCATCTTCTAAAGGCTTAGCCTTGCCCGAGCTTATAAAAGAAATGGAGCAAATAGTTTTTAGCGGTACAAAGCTCAACCTTGGATATTGGATTGATGAGATTTTGGATGAAGATCAGCAGGAAGAAATACATGAATATTTTTTGGAGGCCAAAACAGACAATTTGGATGAAGCCTTAAAAGAGTTTGATGGGGAATATGAAGATGAGGAACTAAGACTCTACCGCTTAAAATTCATGAGCGAGGTGGCCAACTGATTTCATACATTTACTTTGTTTGCAAACATAAAAAAATCGACCTGTAAGAGTCGATTTTTTTTTTTAAGCCGGTTTATTTGGTTTATGGCATTATCGAAGCCGATTCTTCACTTGAGGAATTCGTTCTTTTTAATTGTCGCTGTATTTTTTTAATTGCCGACTCAATAGACTTCTCAGGTTCTATGATATTATATTCCCCCCAAAAATCAGGATCAGTGAAACCAATAGCGGCATCTTCTAAAATGATGGTAGAGCGCAATCTATCTTTAAGTTTAGGGCTCGTTCCGGTCACATTCTGTTCCCAGTCTGTAATGGCCATTTCGCAAGACATGCTATAGGTAGAGTTAAATAACCTGTCGGACCAATTAATTCTAAATTCCATCAAGACATTACTGTAACCGTAAAACCACTTACCATTTTTTTCCCTGTAATCCACTCGGTAGGCGACATCCGTTGGCCAAACTCTGGCATTCGCCGGCTTTTTGCGCACAAACATTTGTGCTGCTTTATCCCTATTGGTAATGTTTAAAGAATAAATGGCGCTGGTTAGAATTTTGTTCTCCGCATCTATAAAAAGCTGACCCTTATAAAGAGGTTCATCAATACCTTCGAATTGTCTAAAATTCACTATATAAATCAACCTGTCATTAACTCGGGTAGAATTTTCAAAGGTAAAGACATAGTTAGAAATTCCTTCATCACTAAAAATATACTCCGGATATTTCATGATATCTACAAACAGCGCATTAAAGGGTCCACCTTGTAATTTTAAAGTCAATGTATCTAACTTGCTGTAATCGGTGCTTTTACGAGCTTTATACAGTTGTACCGCATCTTTGCGTTCCGAATTATAGGGCGATTTGTAGATGTTTACAACCGCTTCACTTAATGACACGTTCCTTTTTCTACGTTTAATAGTTTCACGATAAAAGCCCGTCATTAAAATAGGGTTGTTAAAGTAATTCTCTCCTTTACGCTTAAGAGTTTCTCGTACCAAGTTAGTAGCATCCTTGGGCGCTGCTAAACTGATTTCAGTGAGCTCGGTTACTGATACTGTCAGCGGGATCCGGTTTCTATCCCCTTGTAAATCAGACAAGGCAACTGATGCAGTTTTATACCCTAGAAAAGATACTATTACATTCCCATCGGTAATGTCTTTTGGAACTTTAAGAGAAAACTGTCCTTCGGTATTAGTTACCGTACTGATGTTAGAGTTTTCTAAAGTTAAAGTTGCAAAGACCAGTGGAGTCTTTGTTTGACTATCAACAACTTCTCCTTTATATTGATTAAAGTTTAGGTTGTCTTGTTCGTCTTGAAAAAAAGCGGACGCTTTAGTAAGCCCCACCACCCCGAAACAAAATACTGCTAAGAGTATAGGAAACAGGGATTTTTTTGGTAAAGATTTGTTTTTGTGTACCATGATGAAAAAATTATCAATATAAATTTGATATGCTACAATGGTTACACCTAAGTTAGTGATTTTTAACAAAGTAGATTCTTAAATTTTATATAATTATTTAAAAATCAACTTTCAAATTACAGATAATGCCGTTAGCATACCATTACTTTGATGATTTCCTAATATGAGTTAGTTTTTAAATAGTGATTGTAGCCAAATTTCGGCAAGTTTTGGCCAAGTCTCGGCTGCAGGTTTTCCTTGCCTTAGGCCATATCCATGTCCTCCATAGGGCATTACGTGGAGTTCTACAGGAACTTTGGCATCACGGAGCGCCGCGGTCATGACCAGAGCGCTGTTAGCATGCGAATCATCAGCAGTTACGAATAGAAACATAGGAGGTGTTTCTGAAGTGACATGTAGCTCTTCAGTTAATGTTCTATTCTCTCCTTGATCCAAATAAGCCGGATAAATTAAAAGAGAGAAGTTAGGCTTGCTTGATACAATATCCACAGAATCCATCCCGGGATAGGTTTCTTTGTTAAAATTGGTACTGGCTCTGGCACTTAAGTTTCCTCCTGCGGAAAACCCCAGTACGCCAATCTTATTTGAATCCAGTTCCCAATTCTTTGCGTTTGCCCGAACAATACGAATAGCGCGCTGCAGGTCTTGAAGAGCCCCTGTTCGCTGATCCGGCACGCGGTAGTGCAAAACAAAGGCAGTATACCCCATATCAGAAAGCCATTTGGCAATTTCATCACCCTCCAGATTTGCTGCCAGAATATGATAGCCACCACCAGGGCTTATGATGATACTAGCTCCGTTTTTTTTTGTCGCATTGGGTTCAAAAATGGTTAGGATTGGATTGGATACTTGCGTAATGCGCAAGAGATTAGTCGCCGAATCAAGTACTTGTATTGCAGGTTGTTTTGGAGTGTTACTGCCGGGAATTTTATCCGGCCATACAGAGAGAATGTTGTTGCTTTGAGAATAAATTTGGCAACTAAAAAGCACAATAAGTAAAAGTATTAACTTCATGTTTTTTTAGAGAAATATACTCATTTTTGTTGAGGTTATTTGAGACATTGTTTTTGAAAAGGCTAGCAGCGGAATACAGCAATCAAAAATTAAGATGAACATAGGCTAATCCTGGTTTGTGTTAGCGCTTCAAATGGGTCATATTATTGGCACTAAAACAAAAACATGTTAGAACCATGATTAAGACCTAAATATCATCCAATTTATGTTTTCTCTTATTTTTTTTAAAATAATTAATTAGTGTTGGGGCTGTAAGCCCATGCAAAATAATTGAAAAGAGAATAATATAAGCGGTAATGGAATACAGTTCTAATTTGTTTTCAAAAGCATCAGTTTGCAAAAAGGCCCATGAAAGGTAAAACACGGAACCTACACCACGGATACCCAGAAAACTGATGGCTAGCTTATTTTTAAAAGAATCTTTAATACCCATCAAACCTGCAAGACCCGCCAATGGGCGAACCACCACTACGAAAAGAGCACTAAAAAGGATGCCTTTCCAATCCGTTAATCCCAGGATACCGTTCATGATGGTTCCACCAAAAAGGATGAGCCATACAACAATTAAAAGGTGTTCAATTTCGTGATTAAAATCATGCATTTTTTTCTTGTAATTCCCACTCAAATTCTCAGAATAACGTAAACTAAGTCCGGTAAAAAAAACAGCCATAAAGCCATATCCATGCATTAATTCCGACAAACCATAAACCGCGAACGTCAGCGAAAGGGCTAAAAAACCGTCATAGGTTTTTATGTTCTTCCATTCTTTGAGCTTTGGTATCAGGTAGCCAATTAATCTACCTACCAGAATTCCTAATATCACGCCTATGATAATTTTTAAAAGCAATTTATCCCAGAACCAATTACTGAAGTTAAAAGCAGCATAACTTCCCGCTTGAGCAACCAATACCGCTAAATAGGTAAATGGAAATGCCATACCATCATTTAATCCTGCCTCTGCTGTAAGGGTAAAACGGATTTTATCCTTTAATTTATCTTCCCTTTCAGGATCATCCAGCTGCACGTCGGAAGCTAAGACAGGATCCGTCGGAGTTAAAACGGCAGCCAATAATAGCGAAGCCGGAATACTTAGTGTTAAGAAATAAATTCCAAAAAAATACGCAGCCAACATGGTCAGGGGCATGGTAATGGCAATTAACAACAGGGGTCTTTTCCAAGCTTTAAATGAATAATCGCTCCCAATTTTTAAACCCGCTCCCATTAGAGAAATGATTACAATAGCTTCCGAGAAAATCATCATGGATTTATCATTCCACAAAAATTCTGACCAACCCAAAGGCGTTCCTAAAAAATAAAGCACAATCCCAATGGGTAATAAAATTATTGGGGCGCTAATTTTTATTTTCTGGGAAATAGAAGGCAACCACGCCATAAATAACGTTGCAAAACCTAAACTGGCAAGTAAGAGATAGTGGTCTTTCAACGGATTAGTTATTTTATCAACTTTGATTCACTTTCCTTAACTCAAAAAGATCCTTTCTTCGATCCCGTAAATTTTTTACACTTCCAAATTGATTCAATTGACGTAGTAGATCAATATCTACATCGGCAATTAATATCATTTCAGTGTTGGGTGTTGCTTCTGCTTTTATTCCACTGGCCGGAAAGGCAAAATCACATGGCGTAAATACCATGGATTGGGCAAATTGAATATCCATATTGTGTACCTTAGGCAAATTTCCCACACTACCGGCAATTGCTACATAACATTCGTTTTCAATAGCTCTTGCTCTGGCGCAGTTACGAACACGAGAATACCCGTTTTGAGTATCCGTAAGAAAAGGCACAAAAAGGATGTCCATTCCTTCATCTGCGAGGAGTCTGCTCAATTCAGGAAATTCGGAATCATAACAAATCAGAATACCTATTTTTCCACAATCGGTATCAAAGGCTTTAAACTCCGTTCCACCCTGCATCCCCCAAACCTTGGCTTCATCGGGCGTAACATGTAATTTTTCATAGCGCTCCTTAGTACCATCTCTTTTACATAGGTAACCCACATTATAAAGGGTTTCATCCTTTATTTCGGGCATACTGCCGGTGATGATATTGATGTTATAGGAAATGGCCAATTCTGCAAATTTCTGAACAATTTTTGGGGTATGCTTGGCTAATTCTCGTATTGCTTCCGACTCTGACATATGATTATTTTCTGCCATCAGCGGAGCATTAAAAAACTCGGGAAAAAGGGCAAAATCCGATCGATATCCTGAAACAGCATCCACAAAATACTCCGCTTGCTGCATTAGGTCGTCCAAATTTTTGTAAGAACGCATTTGCCATTGAATCAGCCCAAGGCGAACTACCTTTTTAACGGTATTGGCCTTTTTGTTCTTTTTTTCGTAATAGATATTATCCCATTCCATCAACACCGCGTAATCATTGGAAGCGGCATCGCCATCCAAATAATTCTTAAGGATTTTGGTAGGGTGAAAATCGTTGGAAATCTGAAAATTCAGCACCGGATCTACGATTTCTTTCCGTTTTACCTTTTCAATGTAGGCCTTTGGGGAAAGGGTATCCGCATGCAAATGGTAATTTGGCATACGTCCGCCAAAGGCAACACCTTTTAGATTCAGACGCTCAACCAATTCCTTTCGGTAGTCGTACAATCTTCGTCCTAACCGAAGTCCGCGAAATTCCGGCTTTATAAATACATCAATACCATAAAGCACATCCCCATATTCATCATGGGTACTAAAGGTGTAGTTGCCTGTAATTTCTTTGTAGGTATGCAGTTCATCAAATTTGTTATAATCCAAAATAAGAGACAGGGCGCAACCGGCAATTTGACCATTTACTTTTATAACGACTTGTCCTTCCGGAAAGCGTTCAATTAAACTTTGGATTTGTTCTTCTCTCCAATAGGCATCGGGCATGGTTGAATAAGCAGAAATCATCGCTTTTTTCAATTCCTGGTAATCATCAACTTTTAAATAGGAGAGGTCAATATTTTCAATTTCATTCATACAAAATCACTATAAGCTGCAAAAGTAAGGTTTAATAATAGAACATGTCCTCTTATTCAGGGTCTTGATGGGTTTTGGCGGAAGTAGCTACGAGTCGGTTAATTTCTGAAACTTCGTTCTCGGTCAAATACCGCCATTTTCCCAAGGGGACATCCAAGGAAACATTCATTATACGGATTCGTTTTAGCTGAACTACATTATATCCCAGATACTCGCACATTCTCCTAATTTGTCGGTTTAAACCCTGAGTGAGGATAATTCTAAACTGGTACCTATCGATTTGCTCCACAACACATTTTCGGGTGACGGTGTCCAGGATGGGCACGCCCTCACCCATATTTTGAATAAAGGTTTTGGTAATAGGTTTGTTTACCATTACCAAATATTCCTTTTCGTGGTGATTTCGGGCTCTTAGGATTTTATTGACGATATCACCATCATTGGTTAAAAAGATAAGGCCTTCACTGGGTTTATCCAAGCGCCCAATGGGAAAGATACGTTTAGGGTAGTTGATAAAATCTATAATATTGTCTTTCTCTACCCCGGTATCTGTGGTACAGACAATGCCTACAGGTTTATTAAAAGCCAGGTATACAAAGTCCTCTTTAGGGGGAGAAATAAGTTTCCCATCTACCCGTACCTCGTCTTCTGAGGAGATTTTAGTGCCCATTTCCGGCACTTTTCCGTTGATAGTTACCCTTCCGGCATCGATAAGTTTATCAGCCTCCCTTCGGGAACAAAAGCCGACTTCACTTAAATATTTATTGATTCGGGTAGTTTCCGGTGCACTCATGTACTTTTAAATAGCTTTTTTGCAAATTTACGGTAATTAAAATACAACAAGGGGCCACTTTTTAAACGAAGTTAAACTAAAGTTGCGACACCTATTTTTAAAATTATAGCAACAAAAAAAGGAATTGCTTTCTGGACAATTCCTCTTCTCAGGGTTGAAAAATAGGGCTCTAATTTCTATCCCTGACGTTGCTCTTCTTTCTCGCAATTTTTCTGCTTGCACGGTCTTGGGCTTTTTCCAGGCGAACTTTTTCAGCCGGACTTACACTGCCATCGGCTTTGGATCTGCGTTCCAGACGTCTTATTCTTTTTTGTTCTTTTACCAGTCTGCGGGTTTCCAGAGCGGTTAACTCACCACTTTGAACCCCGTCTTTAATTCTTTCTTTTTGAATGGCTTGTCTCGCATCCGCTCTTGGGGTTTGCTGGGCGGCCATGGTGCCAAACCATAAAAGTCCAAGTAGTGTTAGTATTATATTCTTCATTATTATAAATTTTAGCTTTTTAAGAAGGTATAACGCAGAGCCAAATGGCAATATTGTAGGGGATAGAAGCTTTTAATTTGGGGTAATGGGGATATTAACAGCTATTATGAGTGGTTTGGTGCGTTGTTGCTAAAAGTTATAATCTCCGCCTTGCAAAGGCGCCATTTTAACTACTGCCCTGCTTGTAGGAGTATATAACTCTATTTTCGGATTTTAAGTAAAGAAAAACAGATTCACCTTCAAGTAACCTATTTTGTTAAGAATACTCTAATATCCTGAGCCAATTGAATTAAATCCGGTTCATGGGTATACATCATATGTCCGCTTTCGTAATAGTGTAGTTGAACCCGCTCTTTTACGATTCCGTTACGGGAAAAGGTATATTCGGCATCAAAGAAAGGTGTAATTAGATCATAATATCCACAGGCAACCAGTACATTCATTGCGGTATTGCGCCGCATGGCATCGCCCAGACCTCGGGCAACATTAACGGGTATTGGTTCCCAATATTGGTTATCCGGCACGTTTCTCCAACGCCAATGATTCCCTATTTCTTCATTGGAAACAACGTAAGAACGATCCATTGCTACTTTTAATGTTGTAGCATAGTACTGATGTAAGGCCGCTGTATAGGCTGCGCTGATATGGTAACTTGCGGGATCGCCCAGATGAGGCTCTTCAGAAACGGCATCGGATTCGTCTCCCATAAATCTGCCGTCCAATCTTCCGATGGCCAGCCCCTCTTTGGCAAGCAGTTGTTTCTGAAAGCGCGGCACCAAAATTTGTAAATTAGATTTTAAAATATAGGCCTTGTCTAATCCTGTGAAATAAGCCAGTCTTTCAGCAACACCATCCTGCTCAGATTTGCTTAGAAGGGAACCTTTGTATAGTGCTGGCGCATAACTGTCATAGGTGAATTTTCTACATTCCTCTGTAAAGGCTTCCAGGGTTTTTCCTTGTCCCGCTTTTTTGTGATACCATGCCGTTGCGGCCATACTGGGCAGATACGTTAAATAGGAGGTGATGTTATCGTGAATGGAGGTAGAACCATCATAATCCAGCGCTTGAGAGATAAGGATAAGTCCGTTTAGCGCCATATTTTCCGTTTCATCTTCTAACATATTGGTAACGGCTACGGCTCTTGTGGTTCCAAAACTTTCACCGGCAAGATATTTTGGAGAGAACCAGCGTTTATTTTCGGTAATCCACTGTCGAATAAACTTTGCAACAGAAGCGGCATCTTCGTTAAGGCCCCAATAATCGGTTACCTTTCCTTTTCCGACTACCCTACTGTAGCCTGTTCCTACAGGGTCTATAAAAACAAAATCGGAAAGATCCAGTAATCCGTGTTCATTTGTAACCAAAGGATAGGGCGCAGCTCCGTCATCTACCAAAGCATCCGAATTTACTTTTACAATTTGAGGTCCAAACATGCCCATATGCAGCCATATTGAAGCAGAACCTGGTCCGCCATTAAACACAAAGGTTACCGGTTTTTTAGTGTTGTCGGATAAACCTTCCTCAGTATAAGCAACAGACCAGATGGAGGCAACGGGTTCCCCATAAGTATCTTTTAAGTACGTTTCTTTTGCAGTTGCCTTGTATTTAATGGTTTTACCCCCAAAAAGCCCTTGATGGGTGGTTACAAAAGCTTTTGGATCCGGAATAGGTCCCACAACTTCTTTTTCTTCCTGTGCAATTAAAGGAAGTATACTAAAGAAAACAAAGAGATAAAAGTGGTTTTTCATATTGGACATATAATTGGTAACCGGGAAATTGAATGTGCTGGATTTTAAGTTGATAAAGGGAATCGTTTATTTTTGATGAAACGTATCCGACACAAACTCCAATACAGAGGGTAGGGATTCTCGCCAGTATGTCCAGTTGTGCGCACCATCTCGAATTCTGAATTCATGGGGAATTTCTTTTTTCTTTAAAGCTATATGCACCAGACTATTGCCTTCGTATAAAAAGTCATCGTCCCCGCAATCGATAAACCATTTTACGGATTTTAATTTTTCCGCATCGGTGCTTTCAATAAGCGAAAGCGCATTGTGGTTCTCAAAGTAGGTTTGCAAATCGGTGTCCGAACCCGTGTAGGTTTCATTACTTCGTTTAAAACGTTCTTTTAGTTCATCGAGTGATAAAGCTCCAACGGATGCGCTCAAGGGACAAGCCGATGAAAATAAGTCCGGTTGGTGTAAGGCATACATAAAGGTGCCTCCACCACCCATGGAGAGTCCGGCAATTGCCCGATTTCGTTTATCAGCTCTAATGCGATAGGTTTTTTCCACATGCGGCATCAATTCCTTAAAGAAAAAATCTTCATAGTTCCAGTCGCCTTTAATTGCATTAAAATAACCCCGTTTCCCGGTATTGGCATCGGGCATCACGATAATCATGGGGGTAGCTTTTCCTTCTTTTATGGCTTTGTCGGTGATATGTAATACTTCACCAAACTGTACCCAGCCGGTTTGGTCGTCTCCACCACCATGTAGTAAATAAAGCACGGGATAACTTCTTTGGGAAGTTTCGTAATCCGGAGGCAGATATATAGCAAATTTGCGGTCACTTTTTAGGATGGCACTCTTTACTGTAAGATTGTCAAATACTTTTCCGGTTTGACAAAAGGCGCTTAGGGATACAAAAAGCGCAAGCAAGATGGGCAAGGAGGTAGTTTTCATGGGTTTGTTTTTTATTGGTTTTTTATAGAGATTGTGCTTTTATTTGATGCGAACGTAAACCAATTTAAATCGGCCTTTTAAATTTTCCCGCTCTTCTACTTCAAAATTTTTGATGGATTTGATTAGCGGGGTCAGTTTAGGAAATCCATAATTTCGGGAATCAAAATTGGGTTGTTTTTTTTGCAATAAGCTACCTACATCCCCCAGAAAAGCCCAGCCATCATCATCAGCCACATCCGAAATGGTCGAGGAAATGAGTTTAATATCTTTTAAGGTTATTTTATCGACGGTACTTTTTTCGGGGGCTCTGGCACCCAATAAATCTACCTCGCTTTCTGCGGATTGCTGTTTTATAATTTCGATGTAGATAAACTTATCGCAGGCTACAATAAATGGATTGGGTGTTTTTTTCTCACCAATTCCGTATACCTGCATGCCCGCTTCCCGGAGGCGAGTGGCCAATTTGGTAAAATCACTATCGCTGGATACCAAACAAAAGCCATTTACCCTTTGGGAATATAATATATCCATGGCATCGATAATCATAGCTGAATCAGTAGCATTTTTGCCCGTAGTGTAGGAATATTGCTGAATGGGTGTTATGGCGTTTTCCAACAGCACATTTTTCCATTTGGAGAGTTTGGGGTTGGTCCAGTCTCCATATATTCTTTTTATGGTGGGATTACCATATTTAGCAATTTCCTCCATCATGCCCTTTACATGGGCCGATGGAATGTTGTCTCCGTCTATTAATACGGCCAATTTTATGTCCATAAATTCATTTTAGTTCTCCTGATTTGGTCTGTGTACCGCCAACTTAAGTTGTTGTTTTTTACTTGAAATTCAATAAATTGGAAGAATTCGTGTTTCAGGTTGCCTAAAAATAATACTTATTTAGCAAATCTGTTTTTTTATTCTATAGCCTATAAATGTTACTAGTTAAAAAAACAGCCCTCCTTCTCCTTGTTTTGGAAAAAGAGGGCTTTTAATCGATGGTGAAAACAAACTTTCTTATTTGGGAAAATTGCTATTTGTTTTTACCTCCTCCATTTGAAGGATATGGCGTTCGGTATGCGCCGACATGAATAATAGGACTTGATAGGCATCTATAGTGCCAAAAGGAAGCTGTTGGTAACGATTTCTCAAATCTTCTTCCGTGGTTTTTACATAGTCAATATGCATTTTTCTTTTGGAGCTGAACTCTTCTACCGTGGCCTCATGAGATCCAAATTTTGACGATGGCTCAAAGGCTTCGGAAGTTTTTACCTTGTTACTACGATCTACTATCATAGCGAGCAAGTCCTCATCAGCGGTTTTTACTTCAGATCGTCTGGAGGTATCGGGTTCTGTTTGCATTGCTCCTTGAAACATCCCATAGATCATTTCTTCGGACAAGGCAATATGTTCGGCACATTCCGCAATGGACCATGAGGAGTCGTCACTTTTAAAGTCAAGCTGTTCTTTAGACAGACCGTCTAAGGCACTCAAAAAGTGGTCATGTGTTTTGGTCATTTCGGTAATGGCAAACTCCCTTTCGGCATCGGTTAATTTTTGTTCCTCAATGCTAAATCCCATGAGGGATAAGATTAGAATGGAAAATAAGGTTTTTTTCATATTTCAATAGATTTACTGTTGATATTCAGTTGATTAGTGCTAAAATAGAAATTTAATTCCAGATGTAATACAAGAGGAATATATTAAATTATAAAAGCTTGCAAGGCAAAGTTATCTACTCACTTACTTCAGTCCGTTATATCAAGTGAGTAGCTTTAATTACTGCTTCTCCTATATGGTTGCCAGTTGTAACGGTTTGCTATAAAACAAAAATCCAAAAACTGCCCTGACAAATTTTACGTAACCTTAATTAACCATAAACAAAGCATTGGCAAAAAACAGTTTCCCATTTTCCCAAAAGCCCCGGAACAAGGGATTATCCACCATATAGACCACTTGCCCTCTACCATGCGATTCCACACCAAAAACTAAGGTTTTATCAATTTTTTTACGGGCCTCGCTGCCTGCGAATCCAGAAACGGGTTTGTTTTGACCCTTTTCTAAATAGGCTACCGTCCCGTATTCCAAAAATTCATAAGCATCATCTCCTAACTTTAAAGTAAAATAACTATCGCTGTACCCGTATGCCAAAGGGTGGGTGGGGTCGACTTTTGTTTTAAAAATAGCACCAGTGATGGCATTTTTGATGGATTCTCTTTCATTGAAATCATACTTCGTAGGTTGTACCTCACTGCTGTCCTTTTCCACCTCTCTGGCTTTTAAACCAAATCCTTTTTCACCCAAGGTTTCTTTAATAGCGTTCCCCATAGCAATAAGTTTTCCGCCCTTACTTACCCATTCTTTCAGATCTTTTAGTTGACTCTCACTAAAAAAGTTGGAATAATATCCGTCGGGAAGAATAAATACATCGTACTCGGAAAGATTCACTCTTTTTAAATAATCACTATCAATAATAGTTACCGGATAGTACAATTGTTGCTCAAAAAAGTGCCATATTTCACCAAACTGCAGGGTGCTCGTGGGTTCTCCCGACAAGACTGCAATTTTGGGTTGTTTAATCATTTGAACCGATGAAGACCCAAAGTCTTTCCCGTCTTCTACAAATCCCGTAGTCGTAGGAAACAGCGATTTATTGTGTTTTGCAGACGCAGCTTTTAAAACAGAAAGAAAGTTTTTATGGTGTTTATTATCTCCGGTGGTAATGATTAAACTTCCTCTTTCATATTTTTTTCCATCCAGGCTAAATGCCTTTTCTGAATAGCGAACCCGAATATTTTCTTTTAGTAATTCTGCCAGAAAACGGGCATCTTTCATACTGTTCCAATCCGCCAGAAATGCATAAGAATTGGCGTCTAAATTGGTAGTGGGATTGGCTTCTTTTTGATAGCTCCCGGAAACAACAAGTGCATCCGAGGCAACCGCATCCAAACCATAGGCATAGGGTAGGGACCATGCTGTAATATCGTAAGTTAAGGAGTCACTTAATTTGGCATTGGGCTCTAACAATACTTTAACCAAGGTGCCCTTTACCTGATCTGTGGAAACGACCAAGCTTTCATTCGTGGCTTTGAAGGTTCCGTTTTTTCCTGAAGTATAATCAAATCCTTTAATATTAGTGGCATTTGACGACCCGTAGGTAATTTCATGCTGGTCTAATAATTGGGTCAATGCTTCAATTTTATCCGGATTCCCTGAGAGTACATAACTCTTTTGTCGGTTACTTTTATTACTGTAGAACTTTTTAAACTCATCATTTAGTTTTGAAGCATTTTTCGAGGAGACCTCTACTGTAGAAAGTCCTGTTGTGTGATGATGTGCAATACGATCTTTTAAAGTTAAGGTGTCGCCTATGGCAGTGATAATCCCCAGACCAGCTCTGCCACTACCGCCTTGCTCATACGTCATTCCAATACCGCCATTGTAAGTAGGGTAGGTATCCCCATAGCTGGGATACAGTAAATCGAATACTTCTTTTGTGAAATAGAACCATCCGTTGGCATCAAAATATTTAGCGTGATTTTTCCCGATTTCGACCTGAAAACTTCTTTGAAAATCGGTGATTACTTCATGGAAGGGTTCTGCTGCCGGAGCAAAATAGTAAGGATTATTCACCCCTTGTTCATGAAAATCCACATGAACGTGGGGCAACCATTGGTTAAATATTTTTAAACGTTGTTGACTCTCAATTTGAGTTAACCAGGCCCAATCCCTGTTTAAGTCGAACATATAGTGATTGGAACGTCCGCTCCACCAACCTTCATGATGCTCTTTGCTGTTGGGATCCACATTATTGGGGGTATTCTTGTATTGATTATACCAATTGGAGTAGCGATCTCGTCCGTCCGGATTAATACAAGGATCAATAATAACTACAGTATTTTCCAGATAATCCGCTTTCTTGGTAAGCAATTCATAAATCGTTTGCATGGAGGCCTCAGTGCTCACACTTTCGTTACCATGCACATTATAACTTAACCAAACTATTGCTTTTTCTGCATTTCCTCTTCCGGAAGTACTTTCCAAATGGGCTGTACGGATACTTTCCAAATTCTGCATATTTGTGGCTGAGGAAACGTAAGCAAGTATAAGAGGTCTTCTTTCATTGGTTTTTCCATATTCCAAAAGCTTTACCCTGTCGGATACTGTCTCGGCAATATGCTGATAGTAGGCCACAACTTCATGATGTCTTGTAAATTGAGTTCCCAATTCATACCCGAGGAATTCAGAAGGAGATTGTAATTTTTGTGCGATAGATACATTCACGAAAAGTAAAGCAAAAAGGGGTAAAAAGTATTTCATTTTTCAGGTTTAGCGATTTGATTTCAAATCTAGGAATATTTAAGGAATTGCAGGTATATTATTATTTGGTATCTTCGCAGGGCTTGCTTAAAATGATAGACGAGCACTTCTTAACGTATTTTTAGGAAAAGGAAAACTATGGAAAATTATCTTTACACAGATTTTATGAAACCTCTATGGAAATAGACTGTTTACCTTTTAAAAATACAGGTTATTTTACTTCTCTGATTTGTGATTATTTGGACCAAAAAGAGGATTTAAAGGACTTCTACAACCGTTTTCCCTCACTTGAAAATTTTAAAGCTCAAATAGCAGAAAAGGAGGCTGGTTTTCCACAGGCGAATAGGGAAGTATTGCACACGGTATTGGAAAAGCAGTATTTGGAAATCGAAGTATCAAAAAGCACCAAAACCAACATTTCCCTGCTAAAATCCGGGAAAACATTTACTGTGGTTACGGGTCATCAGCTTAATCTTTTTACCGGACCTTTATATTTTTTATATAAGATTATCTCTACTATTAATCTGACAAAAGAACTTAAAAAGACCTATCCACAATACAATTTTGTTCCTGTTTATTGGATGGCAACAGAGGACCATGACTTTGAAGAAATCAACTATTTTAATTTTAAAGGGAAGAAAATCCAGTGGAACAAAGAAGTTTCCGGTGCTGTAGGCCCTATTTCTACGGAAGGACTTGAGGCTATTTATCAGATCTTTTCGAATGCGATTGGAAACACTAAAAATGCAGCAACCCTAAAAGAGTGGTTTTCAAAATCCTATTTGGAGCATAATAATTTAACCGAAGCTACCCGATACTTGGGCAATTTACTTTTTGGAGAACAAGGGTTGGTGATAGTGGATGGGGATGACAAAGATCTAAAGCGTTTACTTATTCCTTTTGTAAAAAGAGACTTATTAGAACAGATTTCATATAACGAAGTAAACGACACCATAGACCGTTTTACTACATTGGAAGGCAATTATACGCCACAGGTACACCCGAGGGAAATCAACTATTTTTACTTAAAGGAAGGACTTCGAGAACGTATCATTGAGCAAGATGGAAAGTTCTTTATTCAGGATACGAAACTTGTTTTTTCCAAAGAGGATATTTTGACAGAATTAGAAAACAATCCGGAGCGTTTTTCTCCGAATGTAATTTGCAGGCCATTATATCAGGAAGTTATACTTCCCAATTTGTGCTATATAGGAGGAGGTGGCGAAATAGCGTATTGGCTTTTGCTAAAATCTTTTTTTGATGCTAGTAAGGTACCATTTCCCATATTACTGCTGCGAAATTCAGCTTTGGTCATTACTGAAAAGCAACAAAAAAAGATTTCGAAATTAAATCTAAAAGTGGCGGATCTTTTTCTAAAGCAGAACAGCCTTATCAATAAGAAAATCAGAGAAATATCGAATATTGACATTGATTTTTCGCCCCAAAAAAGGTATTTGGAAGAACAATTTGAGGCACTTTATGAGTTGGCAAAGAAGACTGATAAATCCTTCTTAGGAGCTGTAAAAGCGCAGGAAGTGAAACAGTTGAAGGGTCTGGATGCCTTAGAGAAACGCTTGCTGCAAGCACAAAAGAAAAAGCTGGAAGATCATGTGCTCCGGATTACCGAAATTCAGAATATACTTTTCCCTAGTAGGTCATTGCAAGAACGAAATCTTAACTTTTCTGAACTATACTTGGAATATGGAGAGGAATTAATTCCCTCTTTGCTAGCTGCGCTAGATCCACTTACAAAGGAATTCACCGTTCTGATAAGCAAGTAATGCTATGGAAGTAAAAGCAGAACGATATGGCAAGATATATATGCTGGCCGGTATTAGTTTTGTTGCCATCGTCTGTATTAGTTTAATGAAAGCAGCTCCCGAATTGGAAGATGCGGAACAAGCCTACTATTCGCAATGGTGGCGATTGGGTTATGATGACCAACCTCCTTTATATACCTGGATTCAAAATAGTATTAATGCAGTAATCGGTGTTTCCAAATGGTCTTTTTCGTTATTGAGAGGGTTGCTATTTGGAGGAATTTTATTGTTGCTTTATCGATTTTACATAAATTACTTGGGGGAGCGTAACCGGGCACAACTTGCAGTTCTGGGGCTCGTTCTAATCCCTGTTTTTATTGATTTTACCTTTAGACGGCTGTCTCATACGACCTTATTATGTGTGATGGTCGTCGCAACCTATTGTATTATTCATCAGTTGATTTCTAAAAAAACATTTCAGAATTATATGTTGCTTGGCTTGGTTGTTGGATTGGGAATTTTATCCAAATACAATTATGCCCTGGTGCTACTGGCTATTGGGATGTCGCTTTTTGTTGATGCCTCTATAAGGCGTATCCTATTACATCCCTACTTTCTTATTTCCATGATCGTCATGGTAATGATAGTAAGTCCACATATGTATTGGTTATATGAGAATGTCGGATTCCGGCAAGAGATTCAATCCGGTTTTCAAATGAAAATAGCAAGTGCAAAGGGAAAAGGAATTCCAATAATTACTCCACTTTTAGCAATGCTGTTGACGTTGCTAAAGCTTTGTGGTTTTCTGGTTTTGTTTGTCCTTGTCTTTTTGAAATTCAAGAAAATGAGATACGTCTCAGTTCCCAAAGATTGGCTTTTGAAACTTTTTTTGTCTCAAATCTTAGTTTTGATTTTCTTTTTTGTCATTACAGACGTTAAAAAAGTGGAGGAGCGATGGCTTTTACCAATTTTCCTTCCTTTTTGGGTTTTGTTGATTCAACGGATTTCCATCGTGAATAACAAACGATGGATCCACACTGGATTTTGTCTTTTTTTATTTGTAATAGGTATTCAAACCGTTAGAACTCCTGTAGAAAAGTTCTTAAATATCCCTTCTTCTGTTCATTTTAGTTTTGAACCGGTGGCTCAAAAGCTTATGGAAAGTTATCCCGAAACGCAGTGGATTTTGCCTGATGTTACGTATGCAGGAAGCGTAAGATTAGTGTGTCCAGAAAGAAGAATATTTGCAAGAGATGATTTTTCTTTACCCGAAGCTCAGTTAAGTGGTAAAGAAATCATTGAGGTAGTTTCAGGAAGGCAGAATCTCAATAATAGGATTATTTTGGATAGTATTTCAAATTTTGGAATGCAAAAGGAACAGCTTTATTTTGTATCACGTTGAGTTTTCATTGTTTGGTTATCCAGAGGCAGTTGAAAGAATAGTATCAATTGTGAAGCAATACTCTGATTTAGATTTAAAAAACCCTAAAGTATACAATACATTGTAATTCATAGAGACAATGTGCAATACTTAAGGTACCAAAAATTCACTTTCCCAACTATCATTTGCTTTTGAAAACCGTACTCTGAGATGATGGGGTCTTTGCAATTTTAAATATTCTATTTTAAAGCAATTTATTTCTACCAAGCAAAAAAAATCTTCATCCGATAAGTATTCCATATTGTCGGGATTCGTAATTGTGGTACCAGAAGCCTGGTTTGAAGAGTATTCCCTTTTTGCATTAGGGTGAATGGTTTTCCAGATGGCGTTTTTTGATTCCTCCTCGCTGTTAATTTTGGCATTACCATCAATTTTTAGCTGAATCTGTTTTTCTGGATGATAGAATAGAAGACAAACTTTTTTATTTTCTTTAATGTGAGTAATTTTTTTGGACCGTTTGTCTGTGTAGAACGTCAATACCAAATCTTCAGAAATATTGCGAAGGACTACCGTTCTAAGTCGCGACGTATTATCCAAACCCACTGTACCTAATGTAAAATATCGAAAAGGATGGCCTTTATGCACAACGGCCTTTTGCAATTCATCTTTTAATTCTTGAAAAATAATTGACTTCAACTTGAAAATATTTGAAAGTAAAGGTAAAAAATTAAGAAATGGGGTAGGGTATTTTGTTTGTTAGTTGTTTTATATAAAAATTGCCATGAAAAGAAAATTTTCATTTTAGGTTAATTTGTTAGGTTGGTTTTAGATTTTGATTAGTAAGCCCGGCTGATTACCGGGCTTTTTCTTATTGTACTTTAAACGTTTTACTTTCAGGACCAACACCTTTTATGGTTAGTGATTTCCAGGACTCTGGTAATACAGGATTTTTTTGAACAATACCCTCTTTGGTAATTTCTAAACCTCCAAAACCAAAGAGAACCACCTGCAGCATACCACCGGCACCGGTAGCAAAGTAGGGGTTGTCACTGGTTGCGGCCTCGGCCAACGCCCCAAAAGGGGGACGTTTGTTAGGTTCATAGCTTCTTTTAAATAAACGGTATGCCTCTTTAGCATCCCCTTGGCGAGCATAGATTACAGCGAAAACAGACTGCCCCATAGCAGGACCTTCTTCTGCTAGTTTGGGCTCGTAATATTTTAAGTCTTTTAATACGGTTTCTTTATCGGTAACAATATCTAAAGGATACGTAAGCAGGTTTACATCGGCCTGTTTTATACGCTCGCCATTGTATGTTTTGTGCTCCTTTGTTGTTCCGTCCGGAAACTTTAAAATAATAATTTTGGAAGCAACGGCATTCCAACTTGGATCAGGAGTTTCTCCTATTTCTTGTGCAGCCAAAGTGGCAAATTGCAAAGCTGTAATAGCAGAACCATTGGTAAAAGCATTATCATCAACATTCGGAGCAAACTCGTTTGCACCCACTACATTGAGGATACTATAACTACCATCATCATTTTGGGTAGTCCTACTCACCCAATAGTCGGCAACTTCTTTCATTAAAGGATATCCGCGTTCTTTTAACCATTCCAAATTCTGAGTTACTCTGTAGTAATTCCAAAAGGCAATAGCTACATCTGCTGTAATGTGGTGCTCAAAAGTACCTGTTAATGCCCATGCTGGTGTAGCTTCTTCACCGGTATCATCGCTTTCCCATGGAAACATAGCCCCTTTATATCCAAAGTTGATGGCTTTTTCTTTGGCCTTTCCTAAACGATCTGATCGGTAATTTACCAGTGAGCGGGCAATATCTTGATTTAATAGAAGTAAGGGAGGAAACATCCATAACTCGGTATCCCAGAAAATATGGCCATTGTAATTCTGAGAGGAAAGTCCCATAGGAGCTATGCTTAAATTAGAGTCACCACGCGAAAAGGCATAAAGATGATAAAGTGCTAGACGCACATCCAGCTGATCTTTAAGATTGCCTTCAATTTCAATATCCCCCTCCCAAAGTTCAGCCCATAATTTTTTATGCTGACCTAAAAGTGATTCTCTTGGAGTTAATAAATTAAATATCACAAATCGCTCGGATTCTGTTTGGGGATCTACAAAATCCTGTGTAGTACATTCAGCTCCTGTCCAAGCAAATTCATAAATTTCTCCTTTTTTTAAATCCTTTTCAAAAGTTAATTGATTGTCATATTCAGATAGTATTTGGTGTATTAATTTAGGTCTTTGATGTTCGCGAGTTGAGTTTATAGCATGCCAGATAAAGGTAGCGGAAGTGGCTACCGTATGTTTCCCCATTCGGCTTTTGGCTACTGTTTGCAGGATGGGCATTGTAGTTTCTAAATCCTCTAAAACCCGAAAAGTACTCACAGGTTCTAAATACTCATCTGGGGTGACTATTTTCCCTGTTGCCTTTATAGAAATTGGTTTTGTAGGAATAACTTTAATATCCACATATCCAGTATATTGTAAGTTCCTAAGTGTATAAATAGTATAACTAATTTTAGCTTTGTCTTTAAAAGAAAATGTGGTTGTAAATGCTGCAGTTTTCATATCCAGAACCTGCTCCCAATCGCTCACATTTTGTTCAGTAATCTGCTCTCCATCAATTGATATATCCAGATTGGCAAAGTTCATTCCCAATAATATTTTGCTAACGCCTAAAGGAGATTCTTTGTCATAAACGTTATTCAGAATAATAGACTTGGTTCGGAAGGGTTTGTCTTCTGGAAGTATTCCAATTCTTCCATTCGCCGTTACAATACCTGTATATTTTGAAACTTTTTTTGTGGCTATTGTCCAGCCATCGGCTTGAGACTGCAAGTTCCAGGCAAAGCAAAAAATAAGTGCTGTTAGGAGGTACTTCATGTTTATAAGTTTTAGTTTATTCTTGTAAATATACCTAAAAGATACTTTTCAAAAATTTTCCTTTTACTATTTTTGCCCATGCAAAACAACGTCCTTATTCTTGATTTTGGTTCTCAGTATACACAGCTCATTGCCAGACGTGTTCGGGAACTCAATATTTTTTGTGAAATAAAACCCTTTAATCATCCTCCTGAAGATTTGTCTTCCTACAAAGCTGTTATTCTGTCCGGTTCTCCGTTTTCTGTTCAGTCCGAAAATGCTTTGCATCCGAATTTGTCGGAAATACAAGGAAAGAAACCTTTATTGGGAATATGTTATGGTGCGCAGTATTTGGCACATTTTGGTGGAGGTGCCGTAGCTGCTTCCAATACTCGAGAATACGGAAGAGCTAATTTGTCTTTTATTAAAAGTGAAGAAGTTTTTTTTAATGAAGTTTCGGTGGGAAGTCAGGTCTGGATGAGCCATGCAGATACAATAAAGGAATTGCCTAAAAACGCTATTCGTCTTGCCAGTACCCATGATGTTGAAAATGCGGCCTATAAATTTGAGGGTGAAGATACCTATGCTATTCAGTTTCACCCGGAGGTATATCATAGTACGGATGGTAAGAAAATTCTTGAAAATTTTTTAGTAAAAATTTCGGGAGTTTCGCAAACATGGACCCCAGACGCTTTTGTAGAAAGTACTGTGACCGAATTAAAGACTAAATTAGGAAATGACAAGGTGGTTTTGGGATTGTCCGGTGGTGTGGATTCCTCTGTTGCAGCAGTATTATTGCACAAGGCAATAGGAAAGAATTTATATTGCATTTTTGTTAACAATGGTCTGTTGCGGAAGAATGAATTCAATGACGTGCTTTTACAGTATAAGTACATGGGGCTTAATGTAAAGGGGGTTGATGCTTCGGCACGTTTTTTGGATGCTTTGGCAGGGGAGAGTGATCCAGAAAAAAAAAGGAAAATTATTGGGAGGGTTTTTATTGAGGTTTTTGATGATGAGGCACATTTAGTAAAAGATGTAAAGTGGCTGGCTCAGGGAACCATTTATCCTGATGTAATTGAGTCGGTTTCTGTAAATGGCGGACCTTCAGCAACCATTAAAAGTCATCATAATGTAGGTGGTTTGCCCGATTTTATGAAGCTAAACGTGGTAGAGCCCCTAAAAATGCTCTTCAAAGATGAAGTTCGCAGAGTTGGAGCTACTTTGGGAATAGACAAGGCTCTTTTGGGAAGACATCCGTTTCCGGGACCTGGATTGGCCATCCGAATTTTAGGAGATATAACGCCTGAGAAAGTGGCTATTTTACAGGAAGTTGACGCTATTTTTATTAATGGATTAAAAGAGTGGGGACTTTATGATAAGGTTTGGCAGGCAGGGGCAATGCTGTTACCTGTTAATAGTGTTGGCGTTATGGGTGATGAGCGTACTTATGAAAAATGTGTAGCTTTACGTGCCGTTGAAAGTACCGATGGAATGACGGCAGATTGGGTAAATTTACCATATGAGTTTTTGCAAAAAACCTCCAATGATATAATAAATAAGGTTAAGGGCGTTAATAGGGTAGTATATGATATAAGCTCAAAACCACCTGCAACTATTGAATGGGAATAACTATGAACAAACTGTCAACAAAAATAACTGCTTTTGTAGTTTTCTTTTTAGTTTTTGGCCTTTGCGTTAAAGCTCAAAAGTTTACAACTCATGCGGTAAAGGAAGGCGAGACATTAGAAAGTATTGCAAAGCTGTATAAAGTTACACCTTACAGCATTCTTTCCAACAATAAAGAAATTAAGCAGGGAGTAGCTATTAAGCCCAACACCATATTGGCAATTCCCGCTCCTAGCACTACCTCTTCAAATGGCGCAGCACTGGCAACAAAGCCTTCAAGTTCTGCTCCTAAAGTCCCAAAAATAGAGCAGGAGGAACCTATAGGTTTTGTTTCTCACAATGTGAAGCGAAAGGAAACTCTTTTTGGTGTAGCTAAAGATTACGGAGTTACAGAAGAGGATATAAAAAGATATAATCGTGAACTTTATTCAGCACAGTTAAGAAGGGGGATGACCCTTAAAATCCCAAAATATAAAAAAGTCAGAACCCAGGAAACACAGCTTAATGAGGAGGACTTCGAAATTTATTTGGTAAAGGCCAAAGAAACACGTTGGAGCATTGCACATAGATCGGGTATAACGATAGACAGCCTTCTGGTTTTAAATCCTCAACTGTCATCAGATAGAGATCTTCTTTCAGAAGGACAAGAACTAAGATTACCCAGAATAAAGGGAAGTACCATTAAGGAACAAGATGTACAGATATACACTTCGTACACCATTCCAAAAAAACAAACATTTTATTCTTTGGAGAAGCAGTTTGGGGTTACTTCAGAAGAGGTTATAAAGTTAAACCCCGAGGTTAAAGAACGAGGTCTTCAGGAAGGAATGGTAATTCGTCTACCCGGAAAGAAGGAGGTGGGTCATGAAATAACTACTGATAATTTTTTGTTTTATGAGGTTAAGCCCAAGCAGACAGAGTTTTCCTTAACCAGAAAATTGGGAATTAGTTATAAGGATCTTTTGGCTCTTAATCCCGATTTGTCTAAAGGACTTAAAGCAGGAATGGTATTAAAAATACCAAAAGAGAATGCAGGCCAGTTGGAAATTAAGAATGCACTTATTTTAGATCGCATTAATTTAGTAGACAGTATAAATCGTTTTCATAAACCAAGATTGGTATTTCTGCTACCATTTCGTTTGGACAGATTAAATCTTAGCGATCAGGAGGCTACAAAAAAAACCATAGAAAACAGCAATGCATTAAAATATAGTCTTGGACTCTATTCAGGGGCTCTGGTAGCCTTAGATTCCATAAAAAAGTTAGGAGTTTCAGTTGACGTAAAAACTTTTGACACCCAATTGACGGTTGAAAAAGTAAGATCTATTTTGGCTAGTGAGCGATGGGAGAATGTTAGTGCTATTTTTGGTCCGTTAGATCCGAAATCAATTCAGGAAGTCGCTGTGAAGGCATCAAGTTATGATATTCCTGTAATAGCCCCTTTGGCATCCAACAGTGAACTAAGTTTGGAAAATGTATTTTTCGCAACTACTACTGATGAAGAATTGCGCGAAAAAATGCTCGGTTTTACAAGAGATAAATGGACCAACGAAAATGTAATTATTATAGCTGACGAAAAGAACAAACAAGTTGAAAAAAGTATCCTAGAAAAATTTCCAAATGCCAAGACTATTAGTTTAAAAGATAATCTCTCCATGAGTATAGATCAGTTTAATAGTTTATTATCAAAAACAACTGAAAATTGGGTTTTTCTGGAAACAGATAATTTTAAGATTATTGCCAGCGTAACTTCTATATTAAACTCCTCTTTGAGTAAAGATGTAAAAATAAACCTATTTACAACCGATAAGAATAAGGCTTTTGACAACGATGTTATTTCTAGTTCCCATTTGTCTAACTTACGCTTTGCCTATCCGTCAATTTACAAAGAAATAGGTGAAGATTCCTTTGTTCGACTTTACAGGAAACGTTTTGGTAATGATCCCGACAGATATGCAGTACGCGGTTTTGATGTTACGTACGATTTATTGTTGAAACTTGCCTATAAAAATGATTTGTTTGAAGCATCCAGAATAATTGGAGAAACCCAATATTCAGGAAACAAGTTTGATTATTCCAAAGATATATCCTCCGGGTATTTCAATAAGGCATCCTATATCCTGAGATTTGAAAATATGCAGTTAACCGAAGTAAAATAAGAACACAAAATGACTTCAAAAGTTACCTATACGGGAAATTTACGAACAAGCTGTGAACACTTGAGTTCCGGTGATACATTTATTACAGATGCACCTATTGACAACAATGGTCTGGGTCAGGCTTTTTCTCCAACCGATACAGTAGCTACCGGATTAGCAAGTTGTATGCTGACAATGATGGGTATAAAGTCTAAAGGGCTTGAGGTTGATCTTACCGGTTCTGTGGCGGAAGTCACTAAACACATGGCGGCAGATCCAAGACGTATTTCAAAAATTGATGTTCGTCTTACTCTTCCTGCTGCAGTTTCTGAAAGGGATCGTAAAGTTTTGGAACATACGGCAAGAACTTGCCCGGTACTCTTCAGTCTTCATCCGGATATTGAAAAAATAATCGACTTTCATTGGGAGTTGTAAACTATAGCGTTTTTTTTATTTTCTTTTGTCTCTGCGGATCAGTGTATTCACAAGAAGCAAATGCATTACAATGGAATGCTAAAAGAAAACTTACTTGGGCCGATTTTAAAGGAGAACCTAAGTCAAAACAGTCAGTAGCTGCTCTTACGGCAAGTGGTATTTCTTACCAATTTTTAACAGATTGGAAAAACGGACAGATGGTGGTAGATTTTGAGGTTACGGCTTATTTTTATCCTGAGAAATCGTGGTATTGGCCAGAATTAAGTGATGCTGTAATTCTTGGTCATGAACAACTTCATTTTGATATTTCTGAGGTATTTGCCAGAAAAATGAGAGATCTTTTGGCGAATACTAAATTTTCAAATAATATAAAGGCTGAAGTAAGTAAAATTTATTCGCAAGTGCTTAAGGAGTTAGATCAGTTTCAGAATCAGTATGATAAAGAAACCAATTTTTCCAGAAATAGGGAACAACAACTACTTTGGAATCAGAAGGTAGCTAAAATACTAAACTCCCCGTAGCCTCATTTATCTATAGAAAAGAAGTGAAATTCAATACCTTAAATAATTACATGAATTTAGTTAAAATTTTTATCGGTCTTTTGCTAATCCACTTTTCTTTAAAGAGTGACATTATGTTGGCACAAACCGGATCAACATCGGGCTTGAAAACAAAACTCGTTCAACCTCCTTACTTAAAGGCAGGAGACACGGTCGCAATTGTGGCGCCCTCTGGTGTTTTGCTTAATCGAAACAATGAAGTAACATTGGCAACTAACTTGCTAAAAAGCTGGGGCTTGCATGTGGTTATTGGAAATCATGTTTTTAGGAAGCATGGTCATTTTGCAGGAACTGATTTGGAGCGGGCAGAAGATTTTCAAAAAGCCTTGGATAACCCTAAAATAAAGGCCATTTGGTGCGCTAGAGGTGGATATGGTACCGTACGCATTTTGGATAAACTAGATTACACTAAGTTCCGGCAACATCCAAAATGGTTATTGGGTTACTCGGACATAACAGCCCTGCACAATCAGTTTCATAATTTGGGTTATGAATCAATTCACACCTTAATGTGCACCAGCCTAGGTGAAGATGTATCAGGTTTGGAAAACACTATTGCTACCTTCAAAGAAGCTATTTTCGGTAAAAACTTGGCGTATACTCTTTCCGGTTCTCCATATAATAAATTGGGAACTAGTACCGCGCCTTTGGTTGGAGGCAATCTTACCATGCTACATACCATGTTGGGTTCAAGTACAAGTATTGATACCTCCGGAAAAGTACTGTTTATTGAAGAGATTGGAGAGTATGCCTATCATATTGATAGAATGCTGCAAAGTTTAAAGCGTGCCGGTTATTTTGAGAATTGCAAAGGACTCCTTGTAGGAGATATTACCAAAGTTCGAAAAAACACCACTGAATTTGGACGTACAATTGAAGAGATAATCTTAGATGCAGTAGCTGAGTATAATTTTCCTGTAGCCTTTAATATGCCGGCAGGTCATGAAAAGGATAATCGTGCATTAATTTTAGGAAGAACAGTTCAGTTGAGTGTTACCAAGGGGCAATCCACTTTAAGGTTTTAATATTATTTTACCTGTTAATAACCTCCTTTATAATAGTTCTTATCAAAGAAATATCCTCAACATGTTTTTTACGCTTTTCGGATTTCTTTCCATCTGAATTTTCCAAGCGGGACAAATAGGATGGATGTCTGGTTTTGATAAACATTTCAAAATCTTCGGCGTTACGAAACAAATTGAAAGTTTGGAAGTCAATATCAAAAACAATCCCCTTCAGTCTTCTGGCAGATGCACCTGCGATTGCACCTCCCAATACAACGGCCTCTCTGCTAGTAAAATAGTCTTCAAAATAAATGTATTTGCTCCCAATTAGCTGAGCCTTTAAATGGTAACTGCCGTCATCTTTTAATTGACCCCGGTCTGATCTTTCAAATCGTTTCATCATTTCTTTTACTTGAACGTATAAGTGTCCATTTTCAATAAAAGCAAATTTATCTTTTAGGCGTTCTCCGGTATCGGCGTTATAAAACCTGTTTGAAATTGTGTCAGATCCTATTTTTATAGTCCATTGTGTAATCGTATCATTAGGAAGGGCAAACAAAAAATCATTAAAGGTGTTGTAAATACCTGCGGGATAGTAAACATGTGCGGTAATACCTTTTTTTTCTTGGCCTTCTACATGAATGCTTAATAAAAAAAGATGGTTGCGGATAACAGAAGAATACATTTTGAAAGGTTCATAGCGGTTGGATTTTGGGAATACTAAATAGCAGATTTAGAAAAATAGAATACACAGAATCGAAGGTAGGAAAAATAGTATTTTCCAAAGCATGCTAATTTAGCTATTTCTTGTTTTTTGTCAAATTTTAAACGGCTACCGAGAAATGGACAGAAGTTTATAATAGGACAACCAATTAGGTACGTAAAAAAAACCACAGCAGAAGGGCTGTGGCTAAGAATAAACTTAAATGCGTTACCTTATACATCACAGATTGTAATTCCTTCTTTTAAAGATGCAATTTTATCCTCCCAAGTTGGAAGATACTCTTGTGCAACATATCCCTTATACCCGGTTTCCAAAATAGCTTTCATAATAGCAGGATAGAAAAGCTCCTGAGTTTCATTGATTTCGTTTCTCCCTGGATTACCACCGGTGTGATAATGTCCAAAATAGGGATGGCTTTCTTTAATGGTACGGATAATATCCCCTTCCATAATCTGCATATGATAAATATCATAAAGCAATTTAAAATTTTCAGAACCAATTTCCTTACATAACGCAACACCCCAAGCACTAGTGTCGCACATATAATCTTTATGGTCAACTTTAGAATTAAGGAGTTCCATTTGAATAACTACCCCGTGTTTTTCTGCTATTGGCATAATTTTTTTTAATCCCTCTGCGCAGTTTTTAAGTCCAACAGTAGCATCCATGCCATTACGATTGCCGCTAAAGCAAATTAAATTGGTGTAGCCCTCAGCAGCTACTCTCGGTATCATCTGGGAATAATCTTTTATTAGCTCTTCATGTAATTTTGGGTCGTTCCAGCCTTTTTCAATTCCTAAACCGGCCCCCCAACACATTGATGCATGGATATTGTACTTTTTCATTAATGGCCAATCTTCGGGTCCGGTTAAGTCCATCGCCTTTATGCCTAGTTCATTGAGATTTTTCAAAAAATCCTCCATTGGAATACCCCGATAGCACCAGCGACACACACTGTGATTAATATTTCCTTTAAGTTCTCCTGCTTTCTGGTTTTTTGTTGGATTGGCGCTGGCGGTGTGAACTGCCAAAAGTCCCACAGATGCCACAGCCGAGGTCCCGATAAATGTTCTTCGTTTCATTTAAAATTAATTTATGACCTTTAAAGATATATTTTTTAGCATTAAAATGGAATTATATCCGGATAAAAATGAGTTGGTTACCCTGGCACATTACAAAATGCCTTTTGGAAAGTTTAAGGGGAAATATCTTGTAGATTTGCCTGAGTCTTACTTAATATGGTTTCAACGACAAGGATTTCCGGAGGGAAAGCTTGGTAACTTACTGAAAGCCATGTTAGAAATAAAAATAAATGAGTTAGAGCCACTTATTCGCAAAATACAAAAAGATTTTCCTTTGGATTGACTGTGATATGTGGTAGCAATTTGTATTTTTGCTTGCGTTACGAATTCAACCTAACGCTTCATGTCACAAACCAAATATATTTTTGTAACCGGTGGGGTTACCTCTTCTCTTGGAAAAGGGATTATTGCAGCCTCTTTAGCCAAATTACTTCAGGCACGTGGTTATAAAACAACCATACAAAAATTAGACCCCTATATTAATGTTGATCCAGGGACTCTTAATCCATATGAGCATGGCGAATGTTATGTAACTGATGACGGCGCGGAGACCGATTTGGACTTAGGTCATTATGAGCGCTTTCTTAATGTTAAAACTTCTCAGGCAAATAATGTTACCACGGGCAGAATTTACCAAAGCGTTATTGAAAAGGAACGCCGCGGTGAATTTTTGGGTAAGACGGTACAAGTGGTGCCACACATCACCAATGAAATAAAAGAGCGTGTTCAACTTCTGGGAAATAGCGGGGAATATGATATTGTTATTACTGAAATTGGGGGTACTGTGGGAGATATTGAGTCTTTGCCTTACATTGAAGCCGTTCGTCAATTACTATGGGAGTTAGGAGACAATAATGGCATTGTAATTCATTTAACATTAGTACCTTATTTATCTGCTGCAGGTGAGTTAAAAACTAAACCAACCCAGCACTCTGTCAAGACCTTGATGGAGAGTGGAATAAAAGCAGATATTTTAGTGTGCCGAACAGAACACGAAATTTCGGATGAAATAAAGGATAAACTGGCATTGTTTTGCAATGTGAAACGTGAGGCGGTAATACAGTCTATTGACGCGTCTACTATTTACGATGTGCCTATTTTAATGCAGGAAGAGGGATTGGATACGGTGACTCTTCAGAAGTTAGCGTTGCCCAATAATAAGCAACCCGATCTATCTCAGTGGAAAGAATTCTTACACCGACATAAAAACCCCAAAAATGAAATTACCATTGGGCTTATCGGTAAATATGTAGAATTACAGGATTCATACAAATCTATTTTGGAGTCTTTCATTCATGCTGGCGCAGCCAACGAGGTAAAGGTTAAGGTAAAGTCAATACATTCTGAACATATTACAGAAAAAAATATAAGTAAGCAAATGTTTGGTTTGCATGGTATTTTGGTAGCACCTGGTTTTGGTGAACGGGGGATTGAAGGAAAAGTAAGGGCGGTTCAGTTTGCCAGAGAAAACAGAGTTCCTTTTTTTGGAGTGTGTTTGGGGATGCAAATGGCGGTAATTGAATTCGCCAGAAATGTAGTGGGACTTGCAAATGCTAATTCTACTGAGATGGATGAAGATACACCCAATCCGGTAATAAGTTTAATGGAAGAACAGAAGACGATAACAAATAAGGGTGGCACCATGCGCCTTGGAGCATGGAATTGCGATTTAAAAGAAGGTAGTCTGGTTCAAAAAATGTATCAAGGAGTTGCTCAAATTACTGAAAGGCATCGTCATAGATATGAATTTAATAATTTATATAAAGAGCAGATAGAAAAACTGGGGTTGGTATGCTCAGGGGTAAATAGGGAAACCGGCCTAGTCGAAATAATCGAACTACCCACACATCCTTGGTTTATAGGAGTTCAGTACCATCCGGAATACAAAAGTACGGTGGCTAATCCGCATCCTCTTTTTATTGGATTTGTGAAGGCTGCATTAAAACATAAAAAAGAGCAAACAAATGCCAGTTTGGCATAAACCCGTTTATTGGATATATATTTGCTTACAACAATCAAATCGTTATAGTCCCTCTTAAAATTTTAAGATTATAGGGTATATTAAATCAAATTTAAATGGAAGAAAAGAAAATAGACATAAATACCATAATTGGTTTTGTATTGATTTTTGCGATACTTATTTTTATGTTTTACCAAAATCAACCAAGTCCTGAAGAAATTGAAGCACGGAGAGTTCAGCAAGAAAAAATTGACGCCCAGTCAAAAGTAAATGAGCCTTTAAGTCAGAAGGTTAAGGAATCAAATATGCTTATCCCCGGAGATTCCAGTGCAATTGCCAGCTTCAAAAATGCTATCGGTGCCTTTGGGTATACTACTCCTTCTGATGATATTACCGTTTTGGAGAATAATTTGGTTTATTTGAGAATTAGCAACAAGGGCGGACAAATTGTTGAGGCCAGAATAAAGGGTTATAATACGTATGATTCGCTACCACTTCATTTAATTAAGGATGGGAACGCCTCTTTTGGATTAACTTTTACAACCTCGGATAACCGAGTTTTAAATACAAACGATTTGTATTTTGAACCAGTTATGAGTCAATCCGGTAATAACCAGATTCTATCAATGCAGGCTAAGGTGGCTCCTAATCAATTTTTGGAGTATCGCTATGAAATGAAGCCAGATGATTATTTGCTGGACTTCAACATTCGTTCTCAAGGACTAAATGGTATTATAAATGGCAGTCAACCGGTAAATCTGGAATGGAAGTTAAGAACTATCCGACACTCCAAAAGTATTCAATATGAAAACCGATATACGAGGCTTACGTATAACCATAAGGATGGAAAAATAAGTAAACTCTCAGAAGGTAGTGATGACGAAGAAACAGAGGCTAACATCAAATGGTTATCTTACAGGCAACATTTTTTTAGTTCTATTTTAACTACCAAAACCCCTTTTGAAACAGGAAAATTAAGTTCCGTAAATTTAGTAAAAGAGGAAAGCAAGACGGCAGGTTTTAGTAAAGATTATGCTTCTTTGGTGCCATTAAAGTTGGAGGCAGGTGAATTATCCTATGCGATGAACTGGTATTACGGACCAACAGATGTAAAGATTTTGGCTCAATACAAAGAATTAGGCTTAGAAGATTCTATTCCCTTTGGATGGGGGATTTTCGGATGGATTAACCGCTATATTTTTACCCCATTATTCTCCTTTTTAATTTTGTATTTCCCTCATGGTATTGCCATTGTGGTTATGACAATTATTGTTCGTCTGGTAATGTCTCCTGCAACTTATAAGTCCTATTTGTCTCAAGCCAAAATGAAGGTTCTAAAACCTGAAATCACTGAGCTGAACGAAAAATACAAGGACAATGCCATGAAAAAGCAACAAGAGACCATGAAGTTGTACAATAAGGCCGGTGTAAGTCCCATGAGTGGCTGTCTTCCCGCTGTTTTGCAGTTGCCTATTTTTTATGCTCTTTTTATGTTTTTTCCAACTTCATTTGCATTACGTCAAAAACCTTTTCTATGGGCTGATGACCTTGCCTCTTATGATACCATTGCTCAATTGCCATTTAGCATCCCTTTTTATGGCGACCATGTGAGTTTGTTCCCTATTTTGGCATCTATAGCCATCTTCTTTTATATGATGATGACTACAGGACAAAACATGCCTACACAGCCTGGAATGCCTAATATGAAATTTATTATGTATTTGTCACCATTACTAATGTTGTTTTTCTTTAATAGTTATGCTAGTGGATTAAGTTTGTATTATTTTGTTTCCAACCTAATTACCATCTTAATTATGTTGGCAATTAAAAAGTTTATCCTGAACGAGGATAAGATTCATGCACAGATTCAGGAAAATAAATTGAAACCAAAAAAGGAGAACAAATTTCAACGCAAGATGAGAGAAATGATGGAGCAAGCAGAGGAGCAAAAGAAGTTAGGCAAAAAGTAAGTATCTCTTCTTTAATTAAAATAAAAGCTCCCGTTTGTCTATTAGAAAATAGCATTCGGGAGCTTTTTGATACTTAGGTTGGTTTGGTAAGATTTGGGTTAGCAAAGATTGCTTTTAAAAAGTTTCAAAAGAAGTAATAGTTGTGTAATCGGCAAATAAGTATGGCAAATGGTCTACTAATGATGCAGAAATTTTCAAAGTAATTTTGGAATCGACTTAGAAATAAAAAACTTCCCAACAAATTTTCTGTAGCGAGTTTGAAGGGAAGCTTTTAAAACAACTAATAACAAATCGATAACAACTTTTAAGGGGGAACTTTTTAATTATTTAAAATGTCTAATACTTCTTGAGGTAACAAAACTTTGTTTATAACGTGTACAACACCGTTACTAGTTTCAACATCTGCCATTACCACCTCTGCATCAATATCAGTAGCATCTTGTATAAAAACACCCCCGGTTAGATTAATGGTAACATTTTCTCCTTGTACTGTTGGGATCATTTGTCCAGCAGTTAAATTGGTTGATAGTGCAGCTGCACCTGAAACTACATGGTAAGTAAGTACTTTAGTCAATAATTCCTTTTCTGCCGGAGTATCAAAATCTTCCAAGGAGTTGAAATCATCGCCTAAGGCATCTAATAGTGCGGCAAAAGCAGCATTTGTAGGAGCAAAAACGGTAAAAGGACCTTCACCATTTAACACTTCAACAAGGCCGGCATCAGCTTGAATAAGCGCATCTACCAACAAGCTTAAATCCGGAACACTCTGAGCGGTTGCAACAATGTTTGGTAAGGAAGGATTAAGTGCATCTAGCACCTCTTGTGGCAATAAGACTTTGTCGATTACATGTACAACTCCATTGCTGGTTAGTACATCAGCCATCACAACTTCGGCTGCTTCAACTTCTGCGGCTTGCTTATCTTTTATAAAAACACCACTTTCTAAACTTACGGTTACATCTTCCCCTTGTACTGTTGGTATCATTTGACCTTCAGATAAATCCGTAGATAATGCTGCAGCTCCAGAAACTACATGGTATGTTAACACTTTGGCTAAAAGTTCTTTTTCAGCTTCTGTATCAAAATCCTCTAATGAATTATATTCATCACCCAATGCATCTAACAAAGCAGCGAAAGCAGCATTCGTCGGTGCAAAAACAGTAAAAGAACCTTCACTGCTCAAAACTTCTACCAATCCGGCATCTGCCTGTATAAGAGCAGCTACCAATAAGCTAAGATCAGGAACAGTTAGTGCAGTTTCAACAATATTTAGCTCAGGTTCTTCTCCCAAAGAGTTGACAAAATCAATTGCTGATTGAGGTAACAAAACCTTATCTATAATATGTACAACTCCGTTGGTAGCCGCTACATCCGCTGCAGTAATATTTGCATTCACTCCTGAGGCATCTCCTAGAACAAAGGAACTACCTGAAGCAATCACTTGAATATTGTTTCCTGAAAAAGCTGTGCTTACATTTCCAGCAGCTAAGTCAGTAGATTTTACTTCTGCAGGGATTACATGGTAAAGAAGGATATCTCTTAGTAAATCTTTTTCAGCTTGCGTATCAAAATCTGCAAGGCTATTGTAATCATCTCCCAAGGCATTTAGCAATGCAGTAAAAGCTGCATCGGTAGGAGCGAAAACGGTAAAGGGACCTGTACCACTCAACGTAGTTGCAAGTCCGGCATCGGCCTGACCGATTGCCGCAACCAGAGCACTTAAATTAGGTGTGGCAGAAGCCAGCTGTACAATATTTGATGTTGGTTGTGGAACTACAGGGCCATTGTCATCATCATTGTTGCAGGATAGGAGCAGAAATGAAATGATTGTGGTCATGGCAATACCATTCAATCTCAATAATTTTTTCATAATGTTTCAGGTTTTAATTGTTTTAAATTATTCGTTTTTTGAAGCATAAATAAGAGAATTAACATATTTTGTTTATTCTTTATAATTAAAACTTCAACAATAAGATTACAATATTAAAGAATGGTTGCGTTTGTTTATGGTATTTTTTTAAAAGTTTAACAGAAATTAATAAAGTTTAGGCTCTATTTTTCAATTAAAAGCACAAAAAAAGCCGCCAGAGGCAGCTTTTTAATTTTTGAAACAAATGTCTTAATTTGTCGTGTCTGGGCGCAGCACTTCATTAACTGCATGAACTACTCCATTAGAGGCTTGTAAGTTAAATAAGGCATCGCTCATAATAATATCATTATTTCCTGCACCATCAGTAATTTTTAAAGATTCTCCTACAACTGAAAAAGTTAAGATATCACCTTCTAAAGTAGGTGGAGATTGTAATTCATTGGTTATAGCACTAGACTGAATATTGTTTCCCGGAATTACATGATGATTTAAGATGGCTGTTAAGGTTTCTGTTGGTGTTGATACTGGTATGGCAGCAAAGGCACTATTAACTGGCGCAAATACTGTAAAAGGGGCAGGATTAATACCAAATGGAGTACTAAGAGTGGCTACATAATTTGGTTGTCCTTGAGATTTTAATGCGGTCTCAAGAGCAGCAAAATTTGGATCTAAAACTATAAAATCCGCCACTGTTGCTAATTTAATCACAACTTCTACTACATGTATTGTTCCATTCTTAGCTGCAATATCCGCTCCTCCCGAGGAAATTTGGGTCACTCCATTAAAGTTAATTCCTTGACTTGAGTCAAAATAAAGACTTATGTTGCTCCCGGTAGAAGGACCTGGTGCAAGAGTTTTAATATAACCACTTTGAAAACCAATAAAATTATCGGATCTAATATTAGCACCGATAACGTGATTTAAAAGCACTTGTCTTAAAACAGGTACGGGAACAGCATCAAGATTGGCAAATCCATTGGTGTTCAAGAAGGCTGTAAATGCAGTATTTGTCGGTGCCAAAATGGTAAAAGGACCATTACCACTTAAGGTAGTAAGTAATTCTGCTCGTTCCAAGGCAAACACTAAAGTGGAAAAATTGGGACTGTCTTGCAGCAGTTCAACTATATTTTCCTCAACGGACGGTACAACGGGATTATCATCATTCGTACAAGACATTATGAGTAAAACAAATAATGAAAGGAAAGTAATTTTTTTAAATTTAAAATATTTTTTCATATTATTGATTGTTTACCAGCTAAGATGCAAATAGCTATAGATGGTTGCTTTAAACTAAAGCTTATTAACAAAGATACTATCGGAAATGTTTTGAATCACATTGGTAATAAATTAATTCTGTTGATCTAATTAAATGATTTTTGCTTAATCCATCGTGGCATCTTTGATTTTTGTAATTTTGCCTATGCTATAAATACTATGAAAAAAGTAGTTGTTGGACTGTCAGGAGGTGTAGATTCCAGTGTTGCCGCTTATCTCTTAAAAGAACAGGGATATGAGGTTATTGGACTATTTATGAAGAATTGGCATGATGATTCTGTGACCATTTCTAAGGAATGTCCTTGGCTTGATGATAGTAATGATGCGTTAATCGTAGCTGAAAAATTAGGTATCCCTTTTCAGACTGTGGATTTAAGTTCGGAGTATAAGGAGCGCATTGTAGATTATATGTTTCGCGAGTATGAAAAAGGTCGCACCCCTAATCCGGATGTACTTTGTAATCGGGAAATTAAGTTTGATGTCTTTTTAAAAATTGCGCTTCAATTGGGTGCGGATTATGTGGCAACCGGACATTATTGTAGAAAAGGAATTTTAAAAAATGCTGATGGAACCGAAACGTTTCAACTCTTGGCAGGGGCAGATGGTAACAAAGATCAATCCTATTTTTTATGCCAACTTTCACAAGAACAGTTGGCTAAAAGTTTATTTCCTGTTGGCGAACTTACTAAACCTGAAGTACGCCAAATTGCCGCCGAAAATAATCTAATCACTGCTGATAAAAAAGATTCCCAGGGACTTTGCTTTATAGGTAAAGTTAGGCTTCCCGAATTTTTGCAACAAAAGTTAAAGCCCAAAGCCGGAGTAATTGTAGAAGTTCCTTTTGGCTTGGAAAAATATAGGGAAACGGTTTCTGAATTCGGCAGTAAATCTGAAGAACTCGCTTTTCTATCGGAAAAAAAGCACTATTCCCTTACGGATGGAAAAGTTGTAGGGCAGCACCAAGGGGCGCATTATTTTACAAAAGGTCAGCGAAAAGGTCTGGATGTAGGTGGCACTAAGGAACCCCTTTTTGTGATTGAAACCGATGTGGATCAAAATATTATTTATACCGGTCAGGGAAAGAATCACCCGGGTCTATATCGCAAAACTTTATTCGTAACCAATGACGAAATCCATTGGATACGGACCGATATGGCTTTAAAAGTTGATGAAAGCATGGAGGTATTAGCCAGAATTCGCTATCGCCAACCTTTACAGAAAGCTGTTTTATACAAAATCGATAGTGGTTTATATGTGGATTTTGAAGACAAACAATCGGCCATCACAGAAGGACAGTTTGTAGCCTGGTACATCAATGATGAATTGATTGGCTCAGGGGTAATCTCCTAGATTATGCTGAAGATAAACGTCATACTGATTTTTGCTTTTCTTTATTCTGGTTTTACTTTTGCCCAGGAACATGCCTGGGTATATTTTATTGACAAAGAGAATATAGTTGGGGCTTTGGAAAGTCCAAATTCTATACTGACTGCACGAGCTCTGGCGAGAAAAGCAAAATTTTCTATTCCGATTGATGAACGCGATGTTCCGGTGAACGAAAACTATATAGCACAACTTAAATCACAGAACGGGATTATTGTAAAAGCAAAATCGAAATGGTTTAATTGTGTTCATGTGCTTGGAACAAGACAAGATATTGATAATCTTTCGGATTTAAGTTTTGTAAGTAACATTGTATTTGCAGACAGGAGCCTTAATCTAAAACAAGTTTTTTTGTCAAAGTCGCCATTAGCACCGAACAACCACATCGAAAAAACCAAAGCAGTTCAGGTTAATTTTAATTATGGCAATACCGATGGACAGGTTAAGCAATTGAAAGCCAATGCGCTTCATGAAGCTGATTTTACCGGAGAGGGCATTTGGATAGCTGTGATGGATGGTGGCTTTCCTAATGTAGACCAATTGGGTGCCTTTCAGCGTTTAAGGACGAACAATGATTTGCTCGGAGGATATGATTTTGTGGATAGAACAACCGATATTTACAGATCTTCCGGAGACGGTCATGGCACCAATGTACTGTCAGATATGGCGGGATTTATTGAGAATGAATTTGTAGGTACTGCCCCGGACGCCGGGTTTTTCTTATTTCGAACCGAAGAGTCGGCCCAGGAAACTCCGGTAGAAGAAAGTTATTGGGTTGAGGCTGCTGAAAGAGCAGATAGTCTGGGTGTCGACCTTATTAATACTTCTTTAGGCTATAGTACTTTTGATAATCCGGCTTATAGTTATACCCCTGCAGATATGGATGGACAAACCACTTTTATCTCAAAAGGAGCTAATATAGCCACAGAAAAGGGTATGTTGGTAGTGGTTTCTGCCGGGAATTCAGGCACTTCTTCTACATGGAATATTGTTTCTGCCCCGAGTGATGCCAATGTTTTTACTGTTGGAGCAGTAAATGCAGCCGGTAATCACGCCAGTTTTAGTTCCAGAGGCCCCAATGCCGATGGTATTATAAAACCTGATGGTATGGCTCTTGGAGTAAATGCAGCAGTTGTAGCCACAAATAATACTATCGGTACTGCAAACGGAACCTCTTTTTCCTCACCCATTATGGCAGGAGCAATAGCATGTTTGTGGCAGGCCTTTCCGGAGAAATCGAATTTAGAGGTTATGCAAATGGGCAGGGAAAGCGCTTCCCATTTTAATAATCCATCTCCAGAAATGGGGTATGGCATCCCCAACTTTGAATTGGCACTAAGTTCATTAGAAACGTCTGAAGAACCGGAAGAACCTATCGAACCTGAGGAACCTGTTGAACCGGAAGTCCCAGAAGTCCCTGAAACTCCTGAGGAAGAAGCTATTGTTTTATTTCCGAACCCGGGAAATAACAGAGTTGCCATTCAATTACCAAACTCTGATGAAGGGTATTATGTCACTATTTTTGATATCTATGGAAAAAAGGTGCTCCAAAAGCAACTTTCTACTGGGGATAATGAGATTCCGGTGGAACAATTGAGCAATGCCATGTATATTGTTCAGTTGGAATCGTCCGAAGGAACAAAAAAATTCAAGTTTATTAAAAATTGAAACAGAATCGCATCACACAACTTTTTGGAATTCAGTATCCTATTATTCAGGCAGGGATGGTTTGGACAAGTGGTTGGCGTCTGGCTTCGGCCGTTTCCAATGCAGGAGGATTAGGCCTTATCGGAGCCGGATCTATGTATCCAAATGTTTTGCGGGAGCATATTCGGAAATGTCAACAGGTCACCGACCATCCTTTTGGGGTGAATGTGCCGTTACTGTACCCGGAAATTGAAAAATTGATGGCCGTAATTACGGAAATGAAGGTGAAAATAGTATTTACTTCAGCGGGTAATCCAAAACTTTGGACTCCTTTGTTAAAAGAAAGCGGAATAATAGTAGTTCATGTAGTAAGCAGTGTGAAATTTGCCTTAAAAGCTGAGGAAGCAGGCGTTGACGCTGTTGTTGCCGAAGGTTTTGAAGCCGGTGGGCATAACGGAAGGGAAGAAACCACTACCATGACATTGATTCCTTCCGTTAAAGAAAAAATAAAGATTCCGCTTCTAGCTGCGGGCGGAATTGCTACAGGAAGGGCTATGCTAGCCGCTATGATTTTGGGTGCTGATGGGGTCCAAATCGGGAGTCGCTTTGTAGCTAGTAATGAAGCTTCTTCTCATCCTGCGTTTAAACAAAAAGTTGTTGAAGCAGCAGAAGGAGATACCCAATTGACCTTAAAGGAATTGGCACCGGTACGACTTTTAAAAAATAAATTCTATAAGGATATTCAAAATTTATATAATCAAGGGGCAAGCGCTGATCAACTACGTGATTTACTGGGACGGGCAAGGGCAAAACGGGGTATGTTTGAAGGGGATATGGAAGAAGGAGAATTGGAGATAGGTCAGGTAGCTTCCCTAATTCATGATATAAAGCCGGCTGCCGTAATTATGTCAGATATTCTAACGGAATTTCAACAGGCAAAAACAGAAGTACAGGGCTTATAATTGGTGCCTGGTGTTATTTAAAAAGACATAAAGAATACCAAAATAGCCCGGTATTGTTAAATTGTTTTCGATATACTAAAAATTTTAAAATTCTATTTATATTCAACTCTTGAATTTAAATTTTGTTACATGGCATATCTAAATACAACTGCCCAAAAAGACAATACCTATGATGCGATTGTCATTGGTTCAGGAATAAGCGGCGGTTGGGCAGCAAAGGAACTTTGTGAAAAAGGGCTTAAAACCTTGGTCTTGGAGCGGGGAAGAATTGTGGAGCATGTAGTCGATTATCCCACCATGAACTTAGATCCGTGGGATATGGAATTGCGGGGCGGACTTACACCTGAGCAAAAGAAGAA
>JBGTEN010000002.1:0-4811 GCA_041747755.1 Arenibacter sp.
AGTTGCAAAATGCTGTGGAACAAATAAAATCCGAATTGGGAAAAGTAATTATTGGGCAAAAAGACATGATAGAATTGCTCATTATTTCCATTCTTGCCAATGGCCATTCACTTATTGAAGGGGTTCCCGGAGTGGCCAAAACGGTTACCGCCAAATTATTGGCCAAGACTATGGATGTCGATTTTAGCCGTATTCAATTTACTCCGGATTTGATGCCTAGTGATATCCTTGGTACTTCTATATTTAATGTAAAAACCTCAGAATTTGAGTTTAAAAAAGGGCCCATTTTCTCTAATATCATCCTAATTGATGAGATAAATCGCGCCCCTGCCAAAACTCAGGCCGCTTTATTTGAAGCTATGGCTGAAAGGCAAATTACAATAGATAGTACCGAGTACCCCATGCATCCCCCTTTTCTGGTATTTGCTACTCAAAATCCTATAGAACAGGAAGGGACCTACAAGTTGCCCGAAGCGCAACTGGACCGATTCCTATTTAAGATTAAAGTAAATTACCCTACGCTGGAAGAAGAAGTTTTGATTTTGGAACGTAAACACCAGCAAAAAAATAAGGAAGTAGAAAGCTTTATTGAAGGGGTATTATCTGCAAAACAAATTGCTGAATATCAGGATTTAATTAAGGAAATCATTATTGAAGACAACCTTATGAAATATATTGCTGCCATTGTAAACAATACCAGAACCAATGCTAATCTCTATCTCGGGGCATCCCCCAGAGCATCGATTGCCATTATGGATGCTTCAAAAGCTTTAGCAGCAATAAATGGCCGTGATTTTGTAACCCCGGACGACATAAAAAAGGTATCCGGTGCCATACTCTCACATCGTATCCTGCTAACACCGGAACGCGAAATGGAAGGTTTTACTCCAGAAAAAGTGGTACAGCAAATAGTAGAGACCATAGAAATTCCGAGGTAAGTATGTTCATCTAATTTCGTCAACAGAAATGAAACGATTTTATAAAAACCTTTTTCTGAAAAAACGCTTTTTTATAGAACTGATAATTCTTATTACAGGCTTTCTGGTATCCTATATATTTCCAGATTTTTTTGGTGTTTTTAAAGTATTGTTTTTCCTGTTCGCTAATTTTTTTGCTGTTGATGTCATTTTGGTATTTGCCTCTAAGGGAACTATAGAAGGCGTTCGGATTGTGCCGGACAAATTGTCTAATGGTGATGAAAATGAGATTAAAATAAAAGTGATAAATCGCTATTTATTTCCGGTCAAGTTGAAGATTATAGACGAAATCCCTCATCAATTTCAAAAGCGTGATTTCGGCATTGTTACACTCCTGCAAACAGGGCAAGCTAAGGTTTTCAACTATGAACTGCGACCAACGGAACGCGGGGTGTATTCCTTTGGTAGCCTTAATGTGTTTGTCAGTTCTCCGTTGAGGCTGGTAGCACGCAAGTACACTTTTAATTCTGCCAAAGAGGTTCCGGTATATCCTTCCTTTTTGCAATTGCGCAAATACGATTTAATGGCTTTTACCAATCGTTTGTTTGAATACGGCATAAAAAAAATTCGGCGTATTGGACATACCATGGAATTTGAGCAAATAAAGGATTACGTACAGGGTGATGATATCCGAAACATCAATTGGAAAGCCACGGCCAAAAAAAGTCAGTTGATGGTTAACCAGTATCAGGATGAAAAGTCGCAACCTATCTATTCCGTAATTGACAAAGGCAGAGTAATGAAAATGCCATTTGAAGGGCTTAGTTTATTGGATTATGCCATCAATGCAACCTTGGTGATATCGAATATTGCCATCAAAAAACAGGATAAAGCCGGCATGTTTTCTTTTAGCAACCAAATAGAAAACCGCGTAGTTGCCGAACGTCGCAGCTCCCAAATGAACTTGATTTTGGAAACGCTTTACAACTTGAAAACGGATTTTGTAGAAAGTGATTTTAGTCGACTTTATATAGAAGTAAAGCGCAATCTAAATCACAGAAGCCTATTGTTGCTGTATACCAATTTTGAAACGCTGGACGCTTTGCATCGTCAACTTCCTTATTTACAGCGTATTGCCAAACAACATTTGCTCGTCGTTATCTTTTTTGAGAATACGGAACTTACCCGTTTTATCGAACTAAAAGCCCAAACCGCCCAACAGATTTTTGAACATACCATTGCTGAAAAATTCGTGTACGAAAAGAAATTAATTGTAAACGAATTGCGCAAATACGGAATACAGACCATTCTGACCAAACCGGAGAATTTAACCATCAACACCATCAATAAATATTTGGAAATTAAGGCAAGGGGATTGTTGTAGAAAGTGAATTTGCATTAAAGCTTTTTACATAATTTTGCCAACGAAAAGAAAAATTACATCTATTTAAATCGATTAATACACTCGAAGAAATATAATCTGTTTTATTTTGATTTTCTTTACACTCTCTTTAAACAAAAATTGCTGTGTATTTTAAAATAAAATTATAACCCATCAATTGATATCGTGAAAGGTGAGAAAAATATCTTTTAATTTAAATCGCTTCAATCGCATTGTATTTTGGATCAGTCTGATGGGATTGATTGCTATTATTTCAAATTTTGGGTTTTCCCAAAACATACCTACACAACGGCTTTTGGACGGTTTTTATTTTTCGATTTTGGGGATGGGTATCATCACTACAGTCACCAGATATCTTAAGAATATCCAATTATTCAAAAGAAAGGTTTTTATTTTCGACTTATTATCGATTTGCTTTACGCTTTGGATATGCTATATGTATCTTTTTGTTGGTGTCCCGTTTACAACTGATCTAATTCTTGAAAACCCCATTTGGTTAAAAATAGCAGTGATATTTACTTTTATTCGCGAGTTTTCAGAGCTTAGAATCAACTTTAAGCGAACATTTCTCAATCCGGCACAACTTTTTATCATTAGTTTTTTGGTGCTCATTTTTATGGGTTCATTTTTATTAGTATTACCCAATGCCACCTATACCGGTATATCGTATCTGGATGCCTTGTTTACTTCAACCAGTGCCGTTTGTGTCACAGGTTTGGTGGTGGTAGATACGGCCACTCATTTCACCTTATTTGGGCAGACTATTATTATGATTTTGATTCAAATAGGTGGTCTGGGCATCCTTACATTTGCGAGCTATTTCAGCTTTTTTTTTAGTGGAGGAACAACTTATGAAAATCAAATTGCGCTGAGTGATATGACCAGTTCCCGTAAGTTGGGCGAGGTGTTTTCTACCTTAAAATATATTATTCTAATCACCTTTGGAATAGAACTGTTTTCCGGTATTTTAATTTACAGCAGTATTGATTCAAAAGCCTTTAGCTCCCAATCAGAGCAGCTTTTCTTTTCTACCTTTCATGCCATTTCTGCATTTTGCAACGCTGGATTTTCAACTTTAACAAATAGTCTGTACGAAACCGGGTTTCGGTTCAACTACTACCTCCAATTGATAATTATTTTAACCTTTGTATTAGGTGGTCTGGGCTTTCCCATTGTAGTGAACTTACTTAAATATTTGAAGTATAAAATTTCTACCTTATTCTCGTATTCTTCCAAAAGAAGAATTAAATACAGACCTTGGGTCCTGAATCTAAATAGCAGAATTACACTGGTAACCACCCTCTCTATTTCATTCGTTGCGTTTATCATATTCTATTTTCTTGAATATAATAACACGCTAGCAGAACATAATGGTTTTGGGAAAATGGTAACTGCTCTTTTTGGTGCGACCACCCCAAGGACAGCCGGATTTAACAGTATAGATACCGCAGCAATGACGTTTCCAACGCTGATGATGGTCTTTCTTTTAATGTGGATAGGTGCCTCCCCGCAATCTACGGGTGGTGGTATAAAAACAAGTACCTTTGCCATAGCAACACTCAATATTTTAAGTCTTGCAAAAGGAAAATCCAGAATAGAAATATTTAGAAGGGAAATTGCAGATATTTCAGTTAAAAGGGCGTTTGCGATTATATCATTATCCTTAGTTGTGATTGGTGCTGCCATCATGCTCATATCAATCTCCGATCCTGAAAAGATGTTGATGCAAATTGCCTTTGAGTGTTTTTCGGCTTACAGCACGGTTGGCTTAAGCCTTGGTATTACGGGAGATCTAAGCAATGCCGGGAAGATGATTATTATATTTGTAATGTTTGTAGGGCGTATCAGTATGCTTTCCCTGGTAATTGCTGTATTTAAAAAGATAAAACATAAAAACTACAGCTACCCCAAAGAAGAAATTACGATAAATTAAACTTTTTTTGAAATCGAAACCTACTGAGATAAATAAGCGTTACTCCAAAACATTTAGGACGACAACAGGAAAAAAAAACAAATAGCTATGAAATGAGCCATAACAAGTAAGTTGATACCAACCGAAATGTTCACCGGCGAATTCCATCTGACCTATAAAAAACAATAAATTTGCACAGATGAAATACATTATTATCGGATTGGGAAATTTTGGTGCCTCCCTTGCTCAAAAATTAACCGAACAAGGAAATGAAGTCATTGGTATTGATACCAATATGTCTAAGGTAGATGCCAATAAAGAAAAAATATCCCACACGATTTGTATGGATGCCACGGATGAATTTACAGTTTCCGGACTTCCATTAAAAGAAACGGATATCGTGCTGGTTGCCATAGGGGAAGATCAGGGAGCCAATGTGATGACCACAGCACTTCTAAAAAATTTGGAAGTAAAACGATTAATTAGTCGAGCCATAAATCCATTACACGAAAAAGTACTGCAGGCTATCGGAGTGGATGAAATTGTGCATCCAGAAGAAGAAACCGCGGAACGTTGGGCC
>JBGTEN010000003.1:0-4267 GCA_041747755.1 Arenibacter sp.
AAAACTTATTTGAGGTAGCACACTCGGTCCCTGAGTTCATCGAAGGAGCCGGAAGCGTTTTTTTTTGAAGCCACTTCAGGATACCAAAAATTACTCTCGGCAGCCTAAAAGTCTTAATGAAAAGCGCAGTTCAACGAATAATTGCCTTTTTTTAGGTAATACTATCGACTAAATGATCCAAATCGTCGTTCACTTACGTAAAAGTCGTAATTACTTTTAAAAGTGATGTTCTTTAAATGCTGTAACATTAAAAATAGGATTTAGACCCCGGAAGGGGATAAAAATTCGTAAACTTTTGTTAAAACAATGTAGTTCATCGAAAATATAAGTGCTTTTATCGATTGCATGTACTTTTTTAAGTAATATTGAACCCCGAAGAGATTGATTAACTAATTTTTGTTTTAACCTACTTAGTTTAACCTACTTATGAATCCCCACCCCACTAAAATCATTAAATTGATATCGTACTTTTTTTGTTTTGTTTTCAGCGTAGCGTGTCAGAAAGATGCGGACTTCGTTGCGGATGTTGTTAACTCCGGAAATCCGGATGTTGTAGCCATTAGAAACCTTACGGTTAACGATTATTTTTTGGCAAGCCCCAACGGGCCTACCGTGTTGCCCGTTTTGGAAAACGATACTTTTGATCCCGGAGAGGACGTAACTGTTACGGAGACCACTTCACCGAAAAACGGTTCTGTTACCATAAACCCGGACAATACGGTGACCTATACCCCGGAACCGGGAACGGAGACCGACACCTTTGACTACACAACCGAGCTACAAAATCCGGATAATTCGGTAACTACGGGGCAGGGTACCGTAACCGTTGTAGTCACTGATGGGAGCAAGGGCACCATACAACTTAATACCCTAAAAGCCTTTCCTTCAGCTCAAGGACACGGTGCTGATGAGGTAACCGGCGGTAAAGGGGGCGTCATTTTCTATGTCACTAGTACAGCCAATAACGAATCCGGTTCTTTCGACAGTAAGACAAAAACCCATAGCGGTACTTTCCGTTACGCCATGAACCATAAAGATCCAGGTTATATCATATTTAGGGTTTCCGGTGCCTTTACTTTTGGTGGTGAAAGGGAGTATTATGTTAGCGGTGCAGGAAAGGGAAGTAAGACCATCATGGGAGGCACGGCACCCTATCCGGGAGTTATCCTTTATGGTCATCAGTTCCGCGTGCAAGGGGCTCGTGATGGTAATTGGATTATACGAGGGCTTACTTTTTTGGGAGGGACCAAACTGGAAGCGGGGGTATATGATGCATTTAACTACAAAGCTCAAGGAGAATTGGTGCTCTCTGATAATACCTTTGGTTGGGCAGCTGATGAAGCATACAGTATAGCTGATTCTGATAATTTTGTTATACAACGCAATTTTGCCATTGAAGGGCATCCCAGTCATAATGTGGGTTCTATTTTTAATGTAGACACAAAAGTCTCTGGAGCTAGAAAAGGGAGCGCTCATGACAATGGCTATGTACATATTAATCATCGGTTTCCCAATGTAAGCGGTTTGGAAACAGATTACATCGATATTGTAAATCAGTTTGCATACAACTATAATATGCGATTAGATTCTCATAAATTCCAAATTAACCTAAATGATATCAACAATTATTATAAAAAAGGGCCTCGCAGCAATTCCTCGCCTACAAAGAAATGGAATGCCGATAGTGAAAACAGTTCGCTTTGGAAGCCAAACCCCAAGATCTATACTTCGGGGAATTTTATAACCGGTCGCTTGGAAAACCCTACTGCAGACAATAGAGTAATATGGAATCAACATATCACTTCTAAAGGTTTCACTTCTGGGGCTGCCTTACCGTCTAATTTTTTTACATCCCAAATGCATCCCTTAGGGCTGGATATCAAAATTAAAAGTCCTCAGGAAACCTATGAATACAATATCGTTGGCAAAAATATAGGGGCACGGTTTTATATGGATTCCAAAGGAGAACGGGTAAAGTACATTCATCCCTTTATCAATGCCTATTTTGAGGATGCCATTAAAGGGACGGCTAATGCCTATCGCAACAGCCAATCTAAATTTACCTTGCCCTCTCTGCCGGCGTCTGCCGCACCCTATGAGGATACAGACCATGATGGCATGCCGGATGCTTGGGAGCGCTTGCACGGTCTTATTGTAGGCGTAGATGATAAAGAAAGTAAAAAAGAGGTTTGGGTTATAGATGGCTATACCTTTATCAACACCGCCGGGTATACCAATATGCAGATATTTGATGATTATGTGCATGGCGGCTTAAAAATATTGGGCGAGCAGCAATAGTTCAGCAACACAAGGTTTCCCCTACTTATAAAGAAGCCGTTACCAAAACATTGGTAACGGGTTTTTTATGGGCTTTAGGGTATGCGATGGCATCCTATGGTTGTTATCATTCCGTTCCCATACAGAAAACAGTAAAAGCCTTGTTTTTCATTTCGATCCCGATCACGAGTACTCGGGAGAGGAATCTTTCGTGCACTTCATACTATCACCGTTGTTTCCTCTGTGGTGCCGACCTTGAGGTTTGTCAAGATGCTTCTCCCGAGAATTCGGGATTGGGTTCAGCATGACAAAAGGGGGTGTTCACGTTGTTTTTGTCATTCCGCCTTTCGACAGGCTCAAGGTAAAAGCGAAGAGAGGTAGCTATCGTGCACCTGTTATTTTCGGCTTTGTTTCCTGTTTGGTGCCCACCTTGTGGTTTGTCCGGATGCTTCTCCCGAGAATTCGGGATTGGGTTCAGCATGACAAAAGAGGGTGTTCAGGTTATTTTGGTCATTCCGAGCGAAGGGAGGAATCTTTCGTGCACCTGTTCTTTTCGGCTTTGGTTACTGTTGGTGCCCACCTTGTGGTTTGTCAAGATGCTTCACCCCTTGGGATCAGTATGACAGTTAGCAACTAATTCTCAGGTTTAGGTATTCCAACCCCTCCGTCTTCGCTGGCGCGAATCCACCTCCCCTTAGCAAAGGGGAGGAGCTTTTTTGTTTTGAGTAATTGGTTCTACGCTTTATACAAAAGCCGCTAGAAACCACTTAATATTATCCGGAGTGGTTCCGATCCCGAATTCTCGGGAGGGAAAAGCGAAGTATCTCCTGCAGCCTTGAAACCATCTGTAAACCTGAGTTCGGTATAAATTTTTGAAACTGAATCGGGTTTTTGGCCCCTTTTCCGCAAGAATAGTCTGAGCAAAGCTCTGAAATTCAGGAGCTCCGAAAAAGCGGAGCGACGCAGAGTTTGCCAGACGGTTTTCGGCTTGAGCCGAAAAATTCCTACGGAAAAGTGTCTTTTTCTTTGTTTCGTTTCTTTTGGACAGGCAAAAGAAATGAAAGTAGAACATTAAAAGGCTTAAAATAAATAATACATTGAAAACCAGTGTTTTGTTTATTATTTTAATTTTGATTTACATCGAACTCAAGTTATAAAGAGTGAACAAATGAACACACCCGAGGTGAACGAAAGATGCTTCACCCGAGAATTCGGGATTGGGTTCAGCATGACAAAAGGGGGTGTTCAGGTTGTTTTTGTTATTCCGCTCCCATGCAGAAAGCAGTAAATGCCTTGTTTTTGTCATTCCGATCGAAGAGAGGAATCTTTCGCGCACTTCATCCTTCCGCCTTTGTTTCCTGTATGGTGCCCACCTTGTGGTTTGTCAAGATGCCTCTCCCGAGAATTCGGGATTGGGATCAGCATGACAAAAGGGGGTGTTAAGTTAGCAACTAATTCTCAGGTTTAGGTATTCCAACCCCTCCGTCTTCGCTGGCGCGAATCCACCTCCCCTTAGCAAAGGGGAGGAGCTTTTTTTTTTTGAGTAATTGGTTCTACGCTTTATACAAAAGCCGCCAGAAACCACTTAAAATTATCCGTAGTGGTTCCGATCCCGAATTCTCGGGAGGGAGAAGAATCCCCAAAAAAACAACTAGGAAACGGAATAATAATCCTTATACCAAGCTATAAAAGCGTCCACTCCCTTTTTAATTGGCGTATTGGGACTGTAGTTGTAATCCCTGATTAAAGCATCCACGTTGGCCCAGGTGCGTTCCACATCACCGGGCTGCATGTGCAACATTTCCTTTTGTGCTATCATGCCCAGGCTTTCTTCTATGGCTTCGATAAAATCCATCAACTTTACTGATTTACTGTTCCCTATATTGTATACCTTATACCTGCTTTTTGCCTCTTTCCGGGTCTCCGGATCGGTTTTTATAATTCGGGCCACACCTTCTACGATATCATCAATATAGGTAAAATCGCGTTC
>JBGTEN010000004.1:0-3942 GCA_041747755.1 Arenibacter sp.
GTAATGAAGGATTAAAAGCAAACCATAAACGTGTCCATAGGATTTATACTCACATGGGGCTAAACTTAAGAAGGAAAGTCAAACGCAGGCTCCCAGCCCGTGTACAGCAATCCTTGGAAGTTCCAAAACACTTGAATCATACATGGAGTATTGATTTTATGCATGATACTTTAGATAACGGAAGGAAGTTCAAATGCTTTAATGTTATTGATGATTACAATAGAGAGGTAATTCATATCGAAATAGATTACTTCATTAAAAGTAGCACAGTGTTATGGATACTAAATCATCTGATAGTAAATAGGCAGAAACCTAAAGCTATTAGAATGGATAATGGGCCTTAGTTCATCGCAGATCTCACAGCCAAATGGTGTGAAATGAAAACCATTGAATTTAAATATATACAATCAGGAAAACCAACCCAAAATGCATACATCGAAAGATTCAACAGAACATACCGCAACCATATATTAGACGCATACCTATTTGATGATATAAACCAAGTAAGAGAAATAACAAGTTTTAGATATGTACTAAAGAAGGGATGCCTACACCTTCGTTTTTATCTAGAGGAAAAATTATTGACTTGTTGTTTGTGTATTAGAAGAAAACTGCAACCAAATTCCTAGCGATAGCACGGTATTACCTTTGAAAAATTTTGGTATGTCAACTTTCTCGCCTACTAAGTAATTTCCATCAATGTCTTGCTCATTAACTCCATATGTATATAAAGATTGTGATAGTTTACCAAGAAATCCTAAATTTCCTACAATCATAGGTCGAAGTCGTCTTGAATTACTCCATTCAGGTTTGTAGGTCATTTGAGCTGTTAACTGATATAAAAATAAACCAGACCTGGCAAAAGCTTCTGAATGATTGTAAGGTAACTCTTCAAGAGAGGATGGTGTAGTATTCCGAAATCGAATTATAGAATAACCAAAACCAATGCCGCCCAAAGTTTTTACTTCAAATCTTGGATGATAAACCCATGAGTAGCCTGATTGAAACATAAAACTGAACGTGTAAGGAACTGCGCCAGATAATCTTGGTAGGTCAAATGCTGAACTAAGTTGGAAAGGTATGCGTCCCCTTTGGTGAGCAATATCGAAGCCAATTAAAAAATTAGATGTTCTGGAAGGAACATCATTAACTCCCTCACTCATTGCCCATTTTTGCAGTGAATTAATATTCGATATACTACTACCCATATGCCCTCCTATCCACCAAAAGTTCTCTTGGCTTTGGGCTATCACTGAAGAGCTGCTCAACATTGAAATAATTAGAAATAATTTCGGTCGGCCAAATAATTCAGTCCACATAGAAATAATGGTTTGTTTTCGAGATTACGACATTGATAAATTAAAAAAACCCTTTTTCGATTTTCCAATTGTTTATTTGTATATAAATACTTTCATTCTTAAAATAAATTAAGTACATTTTTTTAAGCCATAAGATCTGAATGTTTTGGCACAATGTAGTATCTCATTAATCAACCCCCCTTCAATTTTTCTTCCTTGGCAAATAATTGATGGAATCTTTTAAACATATTACGAATTAAGGTTTCGCTTCATCGTCCTTTTTTTCTTCAACAATTTGGGCAACATCCTCTTTCAAAATCCACCCTTTAGAAACCGCATGGTGAGTGGCTTCAATCGTATCCGTAACTAATAGTGTTTCAACCCCTAACTTTTTGATTTCCCCTGTCGTAAAAAGAACCTTTTCATGTCTGGCAGGATCGACGTCACGAATATAACCATTTTAACCCTCCCGGGAAAATCCTTGATTACCTGCAAGTAAATTTCGGCATCATGCTGGCCGGAATCGCCAATCAGAATAAAAGGAATGTCCCCAATAATGTCGAATATTCTTTTAATTTGAAGAAGTTTGTGCTCTGAGTGACTCCCGGCAAAAAAATGCTCCCGGGACAATCCTATATCTCTCAACATTAAAGGTCCTTGGGGAAGCATATGAATGTTCATTACTTCATGCAGAAAGTCGTACAAATTCCAAGGTGAGCTCGATACATAGAAAAAGGGATTGTTTTCATGACCTACAAGGCCTTTGGATAGTGCCTGATAAAAGGCAGCTACTCCCGGAAAAGGAACTCTTGTTTGCGCATTTCCCAAAAAGGTGGTTTTTAGCATTTGCCACACCCTTGTGGCCCCTGTAGGCACAATGGTATCATCAATATCAGAAATCACGCCAAATTCCACATGCTCCGAAGGAACGAATACATTGCAATAAACTACCGGAGGTTTTTGACTTTGGATTACTTTGTCTAACAACTCCAATCGAACTTTTTGCCAGGGATGGTCACTTTTTATGGGCTGAGGCAGTTTCATCCTGAATTCAAAATATCCCTCAGTGTCTGTGGCTACAGTTTTTTTTATACCCTCAAAAGAGGCTTCTACCCTGACATCCGAAATTTTCCAAGTCATGAAGCGTTTGTACATCTTTGTAAAATTTCGCCACTTGCTGTCTCCTAAGTGCGAAACGCCTATACCTCGATTCTTCAACACCCTTCCAAGAAAGAACAGTTCATTATCGTTACCAAAGCCCTGATAAGGTATAATCATTACCGAACGAATTAAACCAAGACGCTTACCTATCCACAACTTGGACCTATATAGCAAGTGTTTTATGGAATATAGAACGGAAAGTACTTTTTTCTTTAATTTGGCCATAAGACTCACCTCTATTAATCCACCCGGTAATCAATAGTTAATGATTTATAGTTTATTGTTGCCCGCCTTTACTAAGCAAAAAAATCTATTATCCGTGTATTTTTTGTAAGCATTTTGACGTAAAATGAGTTGAAAGTATATAAAAATTACACAAATGCCATTATTGATTCTTTACTAATTAAAGGTAGATTCTACAATGTTAAGTACCAATGAATTTTTAGATATACAAGATACTAAAAATTGACCGTCATTAGTATAAATTGTTTCAGTTCATGATCTGAGAACCAATGGTAAACAATACTTTGGAATTGCTGAGTATAATATATGATTAGTATTAAATCCCTACTAATCTATTTTGTGTAAAGTAAATACACTATTACATTTTGATTTCGGATGGTATACAGTCACTATGCCTATTTGCTTTGCTCAGGTTTAATTTCGCAATAATCACCAACACAATTCCCTGAGGCGCAGCCGAAAGCAAATAAGCCCATTGCAGCAAAATAACTTCCAAATGCTATGCCTAACCATTGTTGATTCATTATGGATTGAACGATAACAAAAACGCCCAATGCAATAAACAGTCCTCTTCTAAAGGTCCAATTCCGTAAAATCCGTGTTCTCATTTATGCTGTTATTATGGTGATTTGCATTGTGATTTTGGATTTTATTGAGTTAGAAATTAAACAGGCGGCTTCTGACTTATGTAAGATCTTTTCTGCTTTTTCCCGGTCTTTTTCATCGGTGATGATAACGGTAGATTCCAAAGTAATTTCTGACATCATTAACTTGCCATCTACCTGCTCTAATTTTCCTTTCGAATTACAGCTAAAACCCGTAAAATTGAGCTTTGAATTTTCTGCAATGGCTAAAAAGGTGGTCATTAAGCAACTACTCACTGCCGCGGTAAACAAATGTTCCGGCGACCAGATACCCGGTATGCCTTTGGGAAACTCCGGAGGTGTAGCCACTTCTATACATTTGCCAGCTTCTTTATTCAGCTCAGAGGAGCACATCATACCTTTGCGGTCTTTCTCCCAATGAATAGCTACGTTATAATAATGTGGTTCCATCTTAGGCAATTTTGTTTTGTAAACTGGTCCATCCACCTCCATTGTACACCCGAGTAAAACCGTGTCCCTTTAGAATACCGACCGCTGAGGCACTTCGCATTCCACTGGCACAGCAAATAATAACTGGTTTGTCTTTTTTTAATCTAGATACATGAGACGCAAGCGTATCTAACGAAATGTTGATG
>JBGTEN010000005.1:0-23715 GCA_041747755.1 Arenibacter sp.
AGCGAAAAAGAAATATTATTCAGTGCCTTTTGGGAACCAAAACTTTTGGTTATGTTCTGTGCAGTAATGGACATTGCTTAAGTTTTATCAAAAATAAACATTTAGAAGTCAAACCGAAGACTAAATTATCATTAGCCAACAGTCTTAATTAATCTAAAATAGAAGGTGGAGTGCTGTGATTAACAAAAGAATAAAAAAAATTACGGATTAAACTTGAGTTTTAAATATAATTATTACTTTAGCCGGGATTTTACATAAGATGACAAAACAATATTTCTGGAACGGTTTTTATCTTTACTTCTTTTTTAAAAGAGAAGCGGGACTGTTGTAGTATATTTTTAAAATAAAATAGATACCAAAGTCCCGCGAAAATCGGGGCTTTTTTTTTGAACAATTTTGAAATTTAACCAAAGCTATTCAACCAGACCTAAAGGTTGATAAACAATAATGAAACGCCCACCGCCAAAGTTCCTTTAGAAGTAAAAGGGCACGAGTATTGGCGTTCCATGGGAACGCTACAAAAAAATGAATAGAAGCACATGAAATTAAGAATAGCAATTCAGGGTATCAAAGGCTCCAACCATTATCAGGTTGCAAAGGATTATTTTGGGGAGGATATTGATTTGGTGGAGTGTATGTCTTTTGATAATATGGTAGACCAATTGCTTCAGAAAACGGCAGATCAGGGGGTCATGGCCATTGAAAACTCCATTGCCGGATCCATCATTCCCAATTATGCCTTAGTGTATCAGAACAATCTTCATATCATTGGTGAGCAGTATCTAAGCATACATCATAATCTCATGGTCTTAAAAGGGCAGCGGATGGAAGATATTCAGGAAGTACATTCTCATCCTATGGCCTTATTACAATGTAAAGAATTTTTCAAAAATTATCCTAGTATAAAGTTAGTTGAGGATATGGATACCGCAGAAACAGCGCAACGAATTCAGGCAAAACAACTAAAAGGCATTGCCGCTATAGCGCCCAAAGTGGCTTCGGAACTATATGATTTGGAGATTATTGCTTCGGAAATTCAAACGATTAAAAATAATTCCACGCGTTTTATTATAATAAAAACCAAAAACAAAGTATTACCGGAAAATGAAATCAATAAAGCCTCCCTTCGTTTTCTCACAGATCATAAAAGGGGGAGTTTGGCCGCAGTGTTGAATGTAATGAGTGATTGTCGGCTAAACCTTACCAAAATACAATCTTTGCCAGTCATTGAGCGTCCCTGGAAATATGCCTTTTTTGTTGATGTTACTTTCGAAGCTTATACGGATTATGTCAAGGCAAAATCACTTTTGGAAATTATGGCAGAAGAATTTAAAGTGTTGGGCGAATATAAAAATGCAAGAATATGATTACCACGGCCGATAGATTAAAAACGGTTGAAGAATATTACTTCTCTATGAAACTCAGAGAGGTTAGGGGACTTATAGCCGAAGGGAAACCGATTATCAACATGGGTATTGGTAGCCCGGATTTAGCCCCTGCCCCGGAAGTTTTGGAAGCAGTAAGCAAATCGCTTACGGATAGTGGAGCACACCAATACCAAAGCTATCAGGGTTTACCGGAACTAAGGGAAGCTATAGCACAGTTTTACCAATCCAGATTTGGAACCGAAGTAGATCCAACGAGCGAAATTTTACCGCTAATGGGTTCTAAGGAAGGAATTATGCATATTAGTATGGCTTTCTTAAATCCCGGTGATGAAGTACTTATTCCAAATCCAGGATATCCCACCTATACCTCGGTGACTTCATTGGTTGGTGGCGTGGCGAAATATTATGATTTGGTAGCCGAAAAGGGCTGGTTTCCTGATCTAGAAATATTACAACAACAGGATTTATCTAAAGTAAAATTAATGTGGGTAAGTTATCCTCATATGCCTACTGGGGCTATTGCAAATCGAACCCAATTCAAGGAATTGCTGGATTTCGCAACAAAGAATAACATCCTGTTGGTAAATGATAATCCCTATAGTTTTGTACTCAATAAGAATCCTATGAGTATTTTGGAAATTGATGGGGCAAAAGAAGTTGCACTGGAACTTAATTCTTTGAGCAAAACTTTTAATATGGCAGGTTGGCGCGTAGGCATGGTTTTGGGAAATGCTGGACATATCAATTCTATTTTAAAAGTCAAAAGTAATATGGATTCCGGGATGTTCTACGGAATTCAAAAGGGAGCTATAGCAGCGTTAAAAAGTAGCGATGCTTGGTTTCAGTCGCTGAACACCGTATATGAAACGCGTAGAAAATTGATGTTTCAATTATCGGATAAGTTGCACTGCACCTATGATGAAAAAGCCGTGGGTATGTTTGTTTGGGCAAAATTGCCTGAAGGAAGCACTTCGTCAGAGCAATTTGTAGACGAAGTATTGTATGATAAGAATATTTTTATTGCTCCGGGAACTATTTTTGGGAGTAATGGAGAAGGATATATTCGCTTTTCTTTATGTGTTACAGAAGATAAAATAAGGGAAGCGATTGGACGATATTAGTGAGGAGTAGGTAGTATTAAGTAGTTAGTATTAAGTAGACAGTAGTGAGAAGCGAAATGTTTCAAGTTTATGGTTTCTGGTTTGAATGTGAAGATAAATCAATTTAACAATTAAGTTCGGGATATACCTTTGATATTATTCAGTTTACTTTAAAGTAAAATAAAGTTAATTACAGAATAACGAGTAACGAACAACAAATAACGAATAACGAAAATGCATGTATTTGTAATCGGTATCGGTCTGATTGGAGGTTCCATGGTTAAGGATATAAAGCGTTTATATGCTGAAACCAAAGTTTATGGGATAGATGCTAATCCGTTACATTTAGAAGAAGCAAAAGCTTTAGGATTAATTGATGTGCAATCAGATTTTGACCAATTGCATCTTGCGGATGTAGTGATTGTTGCAATTCCTGTAGATGTGATGCTAAACGTTTTACCAAAAGTATTGGATGCCATTTCTGATGAAGCGATTGTTTTCGATGTAGGCTCTACCAAATCACAGGTTTGCAAACAAGTAGAAGGACATAAGAGAAGACGCAACTTTTTAGCGTGCCATCCCATTTCCGGAACTGAATTTTCGGGTCCGTCTGCGGCAATAGAGAACTTGTTTGTAGACAAAGCCAATATTATTTGTGAGGTGGAGAAAACTGCATTTAAGCTTCAGGAAAAAGCACTTGATCTTTTTAAGCAACTAGGCATGCGTATTCGTTATATGAATCCGGAGGCACACGATAAGCACATTGCGTATGTATCACATTTGTCACACATCAGCTCATTTATGTTAGGAAAGACAGTAATCGAGAAAGAGAAAAATGAACGTGATATTTTTGACATGGCAGGAAGCGGATTTGAAAGCACAGTTCGGTTGGCAAAAAGCTCACCGGCCATGTGGACGCCTATTTTTAAGCAGAATAAAGAGAATGTAGTAGAAACTTTAGAAGAGTACATTCAAAACTTAATCGAGTTTAAAACGATGCTTATCGAGGATGATTATGAAGGCATTTATAATGAAATGAATAATACGAATAAAATAAAAGAAATATTAAACGGAATACCACAAAACAAGAAATAATAGCGTAAAAAATGGAAAATTCAAAAGAAATGAGGACTTGGTTAGACGATATGAAATTAGACCATCCTTTGGTCATCGCCGGTCCATGTAGTGCTGAAACAGAAGATCAGGTACTGAGAATAGCACATGAGTTAAAGGATACCGATGTGAATTACTACAGAGCAGGAATCTGGAAGCCAAGAACACGTCCGGGAATGTTCGAAGGGGTAGGCGCCATTGGTTTAAAATGGTTGCAACGAGTTCAGGAAGAAACCGGGATGAAGACCGCTACTGAAGTGGCAAACAGAGCCCATGTAGATTTGGCATTAGAGAATAACGTGGATTTATTATGGATCGGTGCCCGATCTACGGTTAGTCCTTTTATTATTCAGGAGATTGCAGACGCTTTGGAAGGCACTGATAAAATTGTATTGGTAAAGAATCCGGTGAATCCGGATTTATCCCTTTGGTTAGGAGCAATAGAAAGACTAGCCAAAGCTAATATTAAAAGATTAGGTGTAATTCACAGAGGATTTTCTACTTACGAAAAAACAAAATATCGCAATATTCCGGAATGGCAATTGGCGATTGAGTTGCAGACTAAATTTCCTGATCTTCCTATCATAAATGACCCATCGCACATTACAGGGAGAAGAGATATGATTTTTGATGTTTCCCAAACCGCATTGGATTTAAATTTTGATGGGTTAATGATAGAAACCCACGATGATCCAGACAATGCATGGAGTGATGCAGCTCAACAAGTAACTCCTGCACGCTTGGTACAAATCATGAAGGATTTAAAAATCAGAAAAGAAACTGATCAGGAATCAGAATACAATAGCAAATTGAGTAATCTTCGTGCCCAAATAGATATTATGGACAATCAGTTATTGGACATCTTAGGGAAACGAATGAAAATTTCTGAAGGAATTGGAGAGCTAAAGAAACAAAAGAATGTGGCTGTTTTACAGAGTGCCCGTTGGAACGAGATTCTTGGCGCCATGATTTTAGAAGGTGAAACTAAAGGATTAAGCGAAGAATTTGTGTTGCGAATGTTCAAAGCAATTCATCAGGAATCCATTAACCATCAGGAAAAAATTATTAACGCATAGTTGACAAAGCCCGGCAATAAGCCGGGTTTTTTATTGGAACAAGTTGGATGAATATAAAAGTTAAATTTATCTTTAAAGTGTAACAACTTGGATTTAAGGTCATCTTTACCCAAACTAAAACACATAGAACATGAAAAGTATAATCACTATTTGCCTAATGCTATTAACCGTTACTACTTTTTCACAGCGCATTGTAGATAAACAAGTAGGCAATTTTAATGAAGTAAAAGTTTTTGATTTAATAGAAGTCAATTTGATTCATTCTGATGAGAATAAGGTATTAATTAAAGGAAAGAATGTAGATGATATTCAAATTGTAAACAACAATGGCAAACTTAAAATAAGGATGCAGTTGGACAAAATTTTTACAGGAGAGGATACTTTTGTAGAGGTGTATTATACAAGTTTAGATGTGATTGATGGTAATGAAGGTGCAAAAATAACCTCTAACGAACAAATCAAACAAAACACCATTGAACTTAGAACACAAGAAGGATCAAAAATAAAAGTGGGCTTGGATGTAGCCTATGCAAAAATTAGAGCAGTGACAGGAGGTATTGTAGAGGCTTCCGGATTGGCTAAAAGTCAGGATGTTGTAATAAACACCGGAGGAATTTTTGAAGGGAGGTCTTTAAAGACTGAGAATTCAAAAATTAAGATCAGCGCAGGAGGCGAATCTGAAATTTACGCCACTGAAAGCGTGGATATCAATATTAGAGCCGGTGGCGACGTAGACGTATATGGTAATCCAAAGGAGGTAAATAAGAATACCTTCGCAGGAGGAAGAGTACATATTAAAGGCTAGGATCAATACATACAAAGAAAAACAACCAACCAATTAATAATGTTGTAGTAACTAAGATGAAATTAGGAATACTTTTAATCTTAATGTCCTTACAATTTAATCTGCTGAGTGGTCAAACTTCTTTGCAAGAAATAGCCTTAAATAAAGGAAGTTTTAATGTCGGATTTTACCATTTTCAAGTCAACGATAGCACAAGAACTTATAAAAGATTATTCGATTGGAATAACAAAAGTATACCACGACCAATTCCAATTAGCTTATGGTACCCTGCTCAGGAGAATTTAGAAGATTTAGAAGCTTTAATGATTTTAGATTACTTTGAAATTTTGAAAGAGGAAGAAGAATGGGAATACTTACCAAATGAACAACTGTTAAATTGGTTTTACTATCCAAACACGCTTGCCAATCAAAATCACCTTAAACAAAAAGCCATTGCCTACAAGCAAAAAGAACCTATTGATGGAAGATTTCCTGTAGTGATTTATGCGCCAAGCTATCAAGCATCTTCCATAGAAAATTTTGCCCTCTGCGAGTTTTTGGCGAGTCATGGATATCTTGTTATTTCCAGCCCGAGTCGGGGAACCGAAAATAGATTTTTTGAGGGCGGGACGGAGAAGGACATGGAAACCCAGGCAAGAGATGTTGAATTTTTGGTAAAAGAAGTTGGGAAATTGCAGAATGCCGACTTTAACCGGATTGCGACAATGGGATTCAGTTTTGGCGGAATGGCTAACATGCTCGCCCAAATGCGTAATAAGAATATTAAAGTGATTATAAGTCTAGATGGCAGTGAAAGATATCAGTATACAAAATTAAAAAAGTCGCCTTTTTTCAATCCGGAAAAGATGGATATTCCCTATATGCATCTAGCGCAAAAGGAAATTCCCGAACGCGTTTTAAAAGAGGATAATATAAATGCAGAACTGAATCAGAAATTTGAGTTATACGATAGTATTGTTCATAGTGATGCATTCCAATTAAAATTTCATAACCTAACCCATTCCCATTTTAGTACTTTGGGAGTTCTTTTTGAGCCACGGGACGAAAGACAGGACAGGAGTGATTTGGAAATAATGGAATCTTATAAATTGGTCACCGAATATACCCTGAACTTTTTAAACGCCTTCTTGAAAGACGATACAAACGCTTTAAAGTTTTTAGAAAATGAACCTTCTGCAAACGGGGTAAAAAAGGGTTTAATTACTAAACAGTCCAAGAAGCCACTAAACAAAACATTTAATTTCCAGGATTTCAACGAGTTAGCATCAAAACAAAACTACGAAAATCTAAATGAGCTTTACAAATCAATTCTGGAAATGAACCCGATGATGGAATTACCGGAAGGAAGTTTAAATAATCTTGGATTACAACTGGTTTTCAATCCCAAAACCTCTCAGACAGGTATAAAAGTATTTTTGTTCGCAACAGGAATTTATCCAAATTCTGCCAATCTTTTTGATAGCTTGGCGGAGGCTTATTTATTTATTGGTGATAAAGAAAAGGCAATAGAGAACTTTAAGAAATCCTTAAAACTAGATTCTCAAAACCAAAATGCTGTTGAACGATTGAAACTGCTTAGGAAATGAAACAACCTATTTCAGACAGGTAGGTATTTCTTTAGAAATTGTGCTCAAAAAAAATCCCGAAAAAGCTTCGGGATTTTCAGCGTCTAAACAACGAGTTTATTTCTTAAAAATATACCGCGTAATAAAAATACCTTGTCCGTCCCCGTTTCCTGCGTCGCTTTCTACAGCACTTACCACAAAAGCCAATTCCCAGCCATCAGCAACCAAAGCATTGATTTTAGAAGTAATTACCGCATCATTTGCAGCAATATTTTGAAACCGGATACCACCGATGTTATAGAAATTTAATAATTTGGTTTCTTCAAAATTCTTAACCCGTATTTCACTTCTATCGGCTTTATTTCTGGTGTTGTCCTCTTCGGTTTGTACAGAGGCATATTCCTGATAATTTTTTTCCTCCTGGGCATCAATTATTCTGGAACGTCCAAGACCACTGGGAACTATAGATTCTACACTAGTAATAACTTTGTACTGTTGTGCATTTGCATCAATTGTAATAGCCCATACAATTAATGTCATTAAAATTATTTTTTTCATTTTTAAGGGTTGGTTTTTAATATTGATCAAATCAAATATACGGCATTTGTTAAATGGAAAAATCGTTATTTTGCCTTGATAATAAAAATTTTTAAAATCCGAATGACAGGAATAGTGTATAAATCTACCGGAAGTTGGTACACCATAAAGGCCGAGGATGGGGTTTTTTATGATTGCACTATTAAAGGAAAGTTTCGGATCAAAGGGATAAAGAGCACTAATCCTGTTGCAGTGGGAGATTGTGTTACATTCGACATTGAAAAAATCGGTGATGAAACCATGGGGATTATTACAGATATTGCTGATAGAAAGAATTATATCATTCGTAAATCTGTGAATCTTTCCAAACAGACGCATATTATCGCTTCAAATTTAGATCAGGTCTTTTTAATGATCACCCTGAATAATCCACCTACATTTACCAGTTTTATAGATCGTTTTTTGGTCACTTCAGAAGCCTATCATATTCCTGCCATTTTATTGTTTAATAAGATAGATACGTATACGGATGCCGAATTGGGGGAAATAAAATACCTGGCCGAACTTTATCGAAAAATTGGCTATACCTGTATTGGGATTTCCGCAACGACCGGAAAGAATATTGATAAAGTAAAAGAATTAATGAAAGGAAAAACCAGTATGTTTTCAGGGCATTCCGGTGTGGGTAAATCCACTTTAGTCAATGCTATAGAACCCGATTTAAACCTAAAAACCACCAAAATTTCTACGCAACATTTGCAAGGACAGCATACTACTACTTTTGCCGAGATGTTTGACCTGCAAATGGACGCTCGCATCATTGATACTCCCGGCATCAAAGGGTTTGGTGTAGTGGATATGGAAAAGGAAGAAGTTGCCGGCTATTTTCCGGAATTTTTTGAGTTAAAGCCCCTGTGTAAGTTCCATAACTGCCTTCATATGGATGAACCGAATTGTGCTGTAAAAGAGGCCTTGGATAAAGACGAAGTGGCATGGAGCCGCTATCGAAGCTATATACAAATTATTACAGGAGAGGAAGATGGTTACCGTACTGATATTTATGAGCAAAAATAGATGAGAGCAGTTATTCAGCGGGTATCCAGAGCAAGCGTTACCGTAAATTCGGAGACCATAGCAAAAATAGATAGTGGACTACTTGTACTGTTGGGGATTGAAGATACCGATACATTAGAAGATATACAATGGCTTTCAAAGAAAATAGTAAACCTTCGCATTTTTAACGATTCGGATGCCGTAATGAATCAATCTTTAATAGATATTGATGGAAATGCCATAGTGGTGAGTCAGTTTACCTTGCATGCGGCAACGAAAAAAGGGAATCGACCATCCTATATAAAAGCGGCCAAACCGGAAATAGCCATCCCCATTTATGAAAAATTTGTTCAGCAGCTAGAAGCTGATTTAGGAAAGAAAATCGGAACAGGCGTTTTTGGCGCGGATATGAAAGTAGAACTTCTAAACGATGGTCCTGTTACCATAATAATTGACACTAAAAATAGAGAATAGGCTATTTAGTCGATTATTTTTTAGTAATTGTAAGAAAATTAAGATGTTTGTCGTTCTTATGATTAGCCAAAACCAACAATGAAATATCCTTTACTATTTTTTACAAGCTTAATTTTTTATTACTCCGCTGCACAAGAAATAACGTATCAATCCTTGTTATTAAATAAAAGTCTAACGGATAATGCTAATGCAATTGTCCGCAAAGATGAGTTTAGTGTCAATTTGCATAGTCATAGAGAAATGACTGTAAAGCAAAAAAAGGTTGTTACAGTACTCAATAAGGGAGGAAACAGCCTCGTAAATGCCTATGTTTTTTATGATAAAAATGTGACTATAAAAAGCTTAGAGGCACGTGTTTTTGATATGGGTGGGATTGAAATAGGTAAAATTAAAAGAAAGGAGTTCAAAGATGTTAGTGCCGTTGATGGTGGCACTTTGTACTCAGATTCCAGAGTTCTTTATCTGGAATACACTCCCGTAAAATACCCGTATACCATTGAACTTGTTTATGAGTATAAAACCCTGAATACTGCATTTATTCCGTTTTGGAATCCTTTAGATGCATACAATTTAAGTGTAGAGCAAAGTAATTTTACTATTACTGATGAGGCCGCGCTTACTATTAGAACAAAAGAGCTTAATCTTGAAAGTTTTAAAGGAATTGAAAAAAGCAGTAGTGGGAATACAATAAGCTATAGTGCCAAGAATCTTCCTGCTTCCAAAAAGGAAGATTACAGTCCGCCGCTTTACGAACTTGCACCTCGTGTTTTATTTGCTATTTCCAAATTCAATTTAGAAGGGGTAGATGGTGTTGCATCAGATTGGCTCACCATGGGTAAGTGGCAATATGATAAGTTATTAACCAATAAAGATATACTTCCTCCTCTTATTCAAAGTCAGATGCTCCAAAAAGTGGCGGGAATTACAGACCCAATTGAGAAAGCAAAAATAGTTTATAAATACGTTCAGGAAAATACTCGTTACATAAGTGTGCAAGTAGGTATTGGAGGTTGGATGCCTATTGATGCCACAACCGTAGATAAGGTAAAATATGGTGATTGTAAAGGGCTTACTAACTATACCAAAGCCTTGTTAAAGACTGTAGGTGTAGAATCTTATTATTCCGTTGTGTATGCCGGAAAAGATAAAAGAGGTATAGATAATGATTTTGCTTCGATGCAAGGCAACCATGTTATTTTAAACATTCCTACCAACAGTGGGGACACATGGTTAGAATGCACAAGCCAGACATTGCCTTTTGGGTTTTTGGGTGATTTTACGGATGACAGAGCAGTACTGGTGCTAACACCGGACGGTGGTAAAATAAAACGAACTCCTATTTATAAAGAAGAAGATAATCATCAAAGCACAATATCCCGGGTTCAAATAGATGATAAAGGTAATTTGGCCGGTCAAGTTTTGGTTACCACACAAGGGCTTCAATATGATAATCGTTTTCATCTTTCAAAAAGCTCAAAAGACGATGTGATTAAGCATTATAAATCGTATTGGAACTACGTAAATAATCTGACCATTAACCAGTACACATTGAAAAATGATGACCATAGGATTTCTTTTGATGAAGAGGTGCAACTCTCAGCAATAGGATATGCTTCTGTAACAGGTGACAGGTTAATTTTCTCTCCTAATATTTTAAACAGGAATACATCCAATCCAGATAGATATAAAGAGCGACTCTCCCCTTTAAAAATCAACAGGGGATATTTTGATGAAGATGAATTTACAATTGCCCTGCCGGAAGGATTTATAATTGAAGCCTTACCTAAGAATTCTTCCTTGCAAACAGCCTATGGGACATATTCATTTGAGATAATCGCAAATGAAGACCATACGGTAACTTATAAAAGACAGATGCTGCTTAAAGAAGGATTACATTCTAAAGAACAATATGAGGAGTTTAGAGATTTTATAAAGGAAACCAATAAACTTGATAATGCCAAAATTGTACTAATCAAAAAAACCACTTAATGAGATTAAAAAGGAGTATACGCTTTTGCTTTATGGTTGCAGTAACTGTGTTACAAGCACAAAAAAATGAATTTGGAAAAGTTGACATAGCAGAAATACAGCAAAAGCTGCATTCAAAAGATTCAACTGCTTCTGCCGCTATAATTTATAAAATCGGGAAAACGGACATGAAGTATGACAATCAATGGATATACAATCATGATGTTGCTGTAAGGATTAAAGTTTACAAAAAAGAAGGTTATGACTATGCCACAGTTCAAGTACCACTGTACACCGGATCGGGATCAGGAAGTAAGGAAAAGTTTTTAGGGCTTAAGGCATTTACTTATAATGTAGAAGGTGGTAAAGTTGTAAAGGAAAAATTAAAGAGCGAAGGCGAATTTGAGGAGGTTCTAAATGAAAATTGGGTTTTAAAAAAGTTCACCTTTCCAAATGTTAAAGAAGGTTCCATTCTGGAGTATTCTTACACTATTGTTTCTCAATTTATTACTACACTTCCCGAGTGGCAATTTGAATATAAAATTCCTGTAGATTATGTGGAATACAGTACTCACATACCAGAATATTTTAGTTACAAGGAATTTAATAAGGGCTATTTTCCATTGAAACGTGATAGGACAACCACAAGAGGTCAGTTTACTTTCCGATATGAGCATCAATCACTGGGAAGTTCTGCTATCGATGCGCACAAATCTCAATATCAGACACTAGATTGTAATATTATCGTAAATAAATATATTGCTACAAATATTCCTAAAATTACCGAGGAAGCCTACATTAATAATATAAATAATTACATAACCACTTTGAAGCATGAGTTGGCTTGGTCAAAAATGCCGGAGTCGGTAGTAAAATATCACAATCAAACCTGGGAAAATGTAGCCAAAAAAGTATATGATTATGATGGCTTTGGAAAAGAACTCAATCGAAGTGGCTATTTTGAAGCGGACCTAAAATCCTTGCTGGATGCTGCTACCACTCCATTGGAAAAGTCAGCAATTGTCTTTGGATTTGTAAAACAAAAAATAACTTGGAATGGGAAATATGGAATAGGTTGTGACAAGGGAGTTAGGGAAGCATACAAAAATAATACAGGAAATATTGCTGAAATAAATCTCATGCTCACTGCTATGTTGCGCTATGCGGGTGTAAATGCGAATCCGGTATTAGTAAGTACCAGAGCACATGGAATTCCACTTTTTCCAACTTTAGACGGCTTTAATTATGTTATAAGTGCTGTAGAACTCAATAACGGGCTGGTCTTATTAGATGCCAGCAGTAAATTTAGTGAACCTAATATCCTCCCGGAAAGAGCTTTGAACTGGTTTGGAAGGCTATTGCGAAAAGATGGTAGCTCGGCCGAGGTTAGTTTAATTCCAAGAAGTGTGTCCAAAGAATTCGTAACCATTAATTTTGATCTTAAGGAGGATGGGGAGCTTACAGGTAAATTCAGAAAGCAGTATACAGAGCACGCTGCGCTTCTTTTCAGACAAAATTTAAATGCCGCGGATGAACAGAAATACCAAGAACAACTGGAAAATACATTCGGTGGTATAGCTATTGAGTCTTATGGAGTTGAGAATAAATTTGATTTAGGAAAGCCAATTATTGAAAGTTTTAGTTTTGCAAAAGAGAATAGTGTGGATGTTATTGGTGATAAAATTTATTTTAATCCGTTATTCTTCTTGGCACATCAAGAAAATCCTTTTGTATTGGAAGAACGTCAATATCCGGTAGATTTTTCGTTTCCTAAAGCCGCAAAAATAACAGTAAATATAAAATTGCCGGAAGGCTACAAGATAGAATCGTTACCGCAAGGTGTAGCCATGAAATTACCGGATAACCTGGGTGGTTTTAAATATGTGATTTCTGATAGTGGAAATTCCGTACAGCTCATGGTAAATTCGGATATTAATGAGGCAATAATTAATAACCAATATTATAATCACTTACGAGAATACTATAAACAAATGGTGGCAAAAGAAACCGAGAAAATAGTGTTGATGAAAATCTAATAGAAAAAAGCTCCTAAACCAATAGGAGCTTTTTTTTGCTTTTTTAAATGTTGTAGGTTTGCACTAGGCTATTTAGAAGCTAAATGTAATGAATATACAAAACGCACAACAAACTGTTAATGACTGGATAAAAGCACATGGTGTCCGCTATTTTAACGAACTTACCAATATGGCTCAACTCACTGAGGAAGTAGGGGAGGTGGCACGCATTATTGCCCGCCGATATGGCGAGCAAAGCGAAAAGGAATCTGATAAGGCAAAAGATTTGGGTGAAGAATTGGCCGATGTACTTTTTGTGGTCCTATGCCTGGCCAATCAAACTGGGGTTAATTTGCAAGAAGCTTTTGACAAAAAATTGGAATTAAAGACGAAGCGGGATCACGATCGTCATAACAATAATAAAAAACTGAAATAGTCTTATATTTGCAGCTTTAAGTCCAGAAAGCCATTAGGACAACCTTCAAAGGATTATGCCGGTGGCTGTCCCGATAGCTATAGGGATTGTCGAAGAAATGTCATAAAAGAAAAAATATAAAATCTTGAAATTACATCTTACTCCCCCTGCAATACAAATCATCAAATCAAACATCGAAATAACCGGCTCTAAGAGCGAATCCAATCGCAGCTTATTGCTCCAGGCTATCTTTCCGAACCTAACCATTTCCAATCTATCCAATTCAGACGATTCTGAGGTTATGGGAAAAGGGCTCAAAATAAATAAAGGTATTGTTGACATACATCATGCAGGGACAGCCATGCGTTTTTTGACTAGTTATTTTGCTTCCAATGAAGGGAAGGAAGTTACTTTGACAGGCTCGCAACGTATGACAGAACGGCCTATTAAGGTTTTGGTGGAAGCCTTGAAAAGTTTGGGGGCAGATATATCTTACTTGCGAGAAGAGGGTTATCCTCCTCTAAAAATAAGAGGCAAGAAGCTTGTAAAAAACAAGGTTAGCCTTCCAGCGGATATTAGCAGTCAGTATATTTCGTCCCTGCTTCTCATTGCGCCAAGTTTGGAAAACGGATTGGAGCTGGAATTGGTGGGTAAAATTACCTCTGTTCCCTATATAAAAATGACTTTAGGTTTGTTAGCACAAATTGGGGTAAGCAGTACTTTTGAAGGGAATATTATAAAAGTATGGCCAAAATCTTCGGTTGAGAATACTAATTTGGTTGTAGAATCAGATTGGAGTTCAGCTTCTTACTTTTACAGTGTTGCTGCTTTGGCAGAAATAGGTACTGAAATTACGTTATCTGCTTACAAGCAGGATAGTCTTCAAGGTGATAGTGTTTTAGCAGAAATTTATACCGATTTTGGCGTTACTACCAGTTTTACCAAAAATAGTATCAAGTTAAAGAAAGAATCAGATTATAACAATACAACACTAGGTTGGGATCTTTCCAATGCTCCTGATATTGCCCAGACCATTGCTGTAACCTGTTTTGGTTTAGGTTTGGGATGCCATCTTACAGGACTCCATACCTTAAAAATAAAGGAAACGGATAGGTTAGAGGCCCTAAAAGCCGAACTTTCTAAATTAGGAGCACCTATTGCTGTAACAGACAAAACCCTTACACTGTTGCCTTCAGAAGAAATAAGAGAGGGAGTAGCAATAGATACCTATAATGACCACCGTATGGCAATGGCATTAGCCCCGCTTGCCCTAAAAGTCAATCTTAAAATTAATAATGCAGAGGTAGTTTCGAAGTCGTACCCCGACTTTTGGAACCACATGGAAAAACTGGGGATTGGGGTTACAAATTCTTAATTAATAATAAAAGGTTTTTTACTTGACATCCCCTATCTCAGGGTTGTATATTTGCAGCCGCTTATCCGGTAAGTATAGATTATTTCCACAAGCGTATTCAATATAAGTTTTAGAACATTTATTTGTTAACAGATTTTCGCTTTCAGGCATGATGCCAAAGAGGCTTCCTTAAATACACAATATTAAATGAAATTATCGCACTTCCAATTTGAGCTTCCAAAAGAATTATTGGCAGAACGTCCCGCAGAGAACAGGGATGAGTCCAGACTTATGGTGATTCATAAAAAAACAGGAAAGATTGAACATAAAATGTTCAAAGATGTTATTAATTATTTTGATGAAGGAGATGTAATGGTAATAAACAATACCAAGGTATTTCCGGCTAGATTATATGGTAATAAGGAAAAAACCGGTGCAAGAATTGAAGTTTTTTTATTACGGGAGTTAAATGAAGAACAACGGCTTTGGGATGTTTTAGTAGATCCCGCACGTAAAATAAGAATAGGCAATAAGCTTTATTTTGGTGATGATGATGATCTAGTTGCGGAAGTAATAGATAATACTACTTCCAGAGGAAGAACATTACGTTTTTTATATGATGGTTCGTATTCAGATTTTAGAAGAAAGTTGAGAGATTTGGGAGAAACCCCACTTCCAAAGTACATAAGAAGGGATGTAGAACCGGAGGATGAAGAACGGTACCAAACCATATATGCCAAGCATGAGGGAGCAGTAGCAGCGCCCACCGCAGGGTTACACTTTTCTAAGCACTTGTTAAAGCGTTTGGAAATTAAGGGTGTTAATTTTGCTGAAGTAACATTACATGTTGGTTTAGGTACTTTTAGCCCAGTAGAGGTAGAAGATCTTTCAAAGCATAAAATGGATAGCGAGGAATTAATTATTGATGAAAAAGCTACCGAAATCGTAAACAAAGCCAAAATTAAAAAGCAACGAATCTGTGCCGTAGGTACTACCGCAATGCGGGCTTTGGAAAGCGCTGTTTCTTCAGAACATACTTTAAACACTTTTGATGGGTGGACGAACAAATTTGTATTTCCTCCGCACGACTTTAGCATTGCAAACTGTATGATAACCAACTTTCATCTACCAAAGTCAACACTCTTAATGATGGTTTCGGCCTTTATGGGACACGACTTAATGAAAAAATCATATAAAGAGGCTATCTTAGAAGGATATAAGTTCTATTCCTATGGTGATGCTATGCTGATTATTTAATTTTTATAACGCTCCGTAAAAAGGAGTTTTAATACTATAAAATCTCACTTTATCAGTACATTTAAAGTGAGATTTTTTATTCTTTTATTTGTGGAAATCAAAAAGAAAGACATTCGAGCACTTACCAAGGATCAACTGCGCGATTTTTTTGTTGAGCATGGAGATAAGCCTTTCAGAGGTAACCAGGTATATGAATGGTTATGGGGCAAAGCAGCACATTCGTTTGATGGCATGACCAACATTTCCAAAGAAACAAGACAGTTACTGGAAGAAAATTTTGTCATCAATCATATCAAGGTCGATTTAATGCAGCGCAGTAACGACGGTACTATTAAAAATGCAGTTCGGCTTCATGATGATTTGGTGGTGGAATCTGTTTTGATTCCTACAAAATCAAGAACAACCGCCTGTGTTTCGAGTCAGGTTGGATGCAGTCTTGATTGTAGATTTTGTGCTACTGCACGTTTAAAAAGGATGCGTAACCTTAATCCGGATGAAATTTATGATCAGGTAGTGGCTATCGATAATGAAAGTCGACTCTACTTTGACCGGCCCTTGAGCAACATTGTTTTTATGGGTATGGGAGAACCTCTTATGAATTATAATAATGTTCTTAAAGCCATTGAAAAAATCACATCTCCTGAGGGATTGGGGATGTCACCGAGACGTATCACGGTTTCTACTTCCGGAGTGCCGAAGATGATCAGGAAAATGGCTGATGATGAGGTAAAGTTTAAATTAGCGGTTTCCTTGCATTCTGCTATAGACGCCATTCGAACTACTATCATGCCTTTTAATGCCACTTTTACTTTGAGCGATTTAAGAGAGGCTTTACAGTATTGGTATTCCAAAACAAAAAGTCGCATCACCTATGAGTACGTGGTTTGGGAAGGCATTAACGACACCCAAAATGATGTAAATGCTTTGGTGGACTTCTGCAAGTTTGCCCCCTCCAAAGTAAACCTTATAGAGTATAATCCTATTGATGACGGGGAGTTTAAACAAGCTTCTAACGCTGCCATTGAATTATATGTAAACACTCTTGAAAGAAATGGTATAACCGTTACCGTTAGAAGATCTCGCGGAAAGGATATTGATGCGGCCTGTGGTCAACTGGCGAATAAGTCCTAAGCATGTCAACAACCAATCATTCGAACGACAACTGGCAACGAACAACGAATTTAACCCGCAATCCCCTTTATTTTAATTATTTTTACACTACCGAACCATAAAAACCCACTAGAGGTTACCCTGTGTGAAAATAGCAGATCAGATTAAGGAACCTATTATCCAAGAGATGGAGATTTTTGAGAGGAAATTTCTAGACTCTATGTCTTCAAAAGTGGCACTTCTTAATAGAATTACGTACTACATCGTAAACAGAAAGGGAAAGCAAATGCGGCCTATGTTTGTTTTTCTCACTGCAAAACTGTTAACTAATGGTGTGGTAAACGAGCGAACCTATCGGGGTGCGGCCGTCATCGAATTAATACACACGGCAACATTGGTACATGATGATGTGGTGGATGAGAGTACTAAACGAAGAGGTTTTTTTTCAATCAATGCCCTCTGGAAAAATAAAATTGCAGTTTTGGTTGGGGATTATTTATTGTCTAAAGGACTTTTATTGTCAATTGATAATGGGGATTTTGACTTGTTGCGAATTATTTCTGTTGCCGTACGCGAAATGAGCGAAGGTGAATTACTTCAGATTGAAAAAGCCAGAAAACTAGATATTACTGAGGCTGTTTATTATGAAATAATTCGCCAAAAAACTGCAACCTTAATAGCAGCATGTTGCGGTTTGGGTGCCTGTTCAGTAAAACCGGATTCGGTAGAGGTAGAAATTTTCAGAAAATTTGGAGAATTGTGTGGCATGGCATTTCAAATTAAAGACGATTTATTTGATTACGGAGCCGAAGAAATCGGCAAACCTACTGGAATAGATATTAAAGAACAAAAAATGACCCTGCCTTTAATTCATGTATTGAACCATTGCACAAAGGAAGAGAAAAGATGGCTTATCAATTCCGTTAAAAATCACAATAAGGATAAGAAAAGGGTAAAAGAAGTTATAGCTTTTGTAAAAAACAACGGAGGACTAGAATACGCGGTGCAAAAAATGCTTGCCTTTAAAGAGGAAGCTTTACAACTTTTGGATCCCTATCCGGATTCTGATTATAAAAGTGCCTTGAAACTTATGGTGAATTACGTTGTAGATCGAAAAAAATAGATAATAACTAATTAACAACCAGTTATTTAAAATTATTTTGTATTTTTTTTAATTCTTCAGGCAACGTTTTGTGGGAGTCATGCGTCTATCTTAATAGTAGATAAAATAAAATCACTTGAAAATCATTTCATTTTATACTAACGAGAAATTGCTTATTAAAAGAGCAGCAGATTCCAATCCGGAGGCACAACGCTGGATTTATGAGAAGTATGCGCCTAAAATGTTGAGCGTTTGCCGTCAGTACATCAAGGATTTACATTTTGCTGAAGATGCAATGATCAATGGTTTTATTAAGGTATTTGCACATATAAGCTCTTTTAGAAATGAAGGGAGTTTTGAAGGTTGGATACGAAGAATAATGGTTAGGGAATCCATAAGTTTTCTTAGAAGAAAACAATTTGTGGTTTTTGATGAAGTGGTTTTAGAGACCAATTCAGATGCACAAATTGCGGTTTCTTCTGAAATGGATGTATCCCATATCCAGTTACTGATAGATGAACTCCCGGAAGGTTACAAAATGGTTTTTGTACTATACGGAGTTGAAGGCTACTCGCATAAGGAGATTGCGGAAATGCTCCATATTTCGGAGAGTACCTCCAAATCTCAGTTATTTAAAGCACGCAAAATGCTGCAGGAAAAATTAAAAGAACAAAATACCTTGGAATATGGCACCCCTTAAATTTGAAGAACATATAAAGGAAAAATTAGATAAGCGAGAGATTCAACCCTCTTCAAGGGCTTGGGATGAAATCGCTTCAAAACTAAGTACTCATCCCGAAAAGAAACAGAGAAATTTGGTATGGTATGCAGTGGCCGCGAGTTTTATAGGGATTTTTATTATTTCACTGTTCTATTTTATTAATGATAAGGATTTTAATGAGACTGCCCCTCAGGTAGCTGATACGGAGAATAAGGACGAAGTTCAGACTATTCTACCCACTCAAAGCGAAAGTTCCACTAACGTTAGTGTTGTATCATCAGAAAAGAAAAACCAAACGGAAATTTTTTCTGCTGAAGTTGCGCAAAAGAAGGAGTTGAATGATCCGAAGACTAAAGGACTAATTACCAGCAAAGAGATTAATACCATTAATGATAAAATAGTAGCTTCAGATACTTCTGAAGAAGCTATTAATTCCAAAATAGCGGAAGTAATAGCAAGGGTAGATCAAATGAACAGCAATAATCATGTTGTGACGGATAACGAAATAGATTCGTTGCTGCGGCAAGCACAACGAGATATACTACGGGATAAATTGCTCACAGCAGAAAATACGGTTAGTGCTATGGCGTTGTTATCAGAGGTGGAAGACGAACTGGACATGTCTTTTCGGGATCAAATTTTCGAGAGTCTTAAGAACGGATACTTTAAGGTTAGAACCGCTGTGGCAGACAGAAATAAATAATCAATAAACATAAAAAAGCTTTTCAATTTCTCCCTTAAAACAAGCGGGGCAGGAAGGAGTTTATTCATCAATTATTAATCAAAAACGCAGTTAAAATGAAAACAATTACACTTTATGTACTGGCAGTAATCATGTCATTTGCATTTCAAAACGCCCGAGGGCAAGAGGATTATGAGAAAAAGATCAAAATTCTTCAAGAACAAAAAGAGCCTATTATCGCACAGGAAAAAGAAGCTTTAAAAAGAGAAGTAGAATCAATTAATGACCAATTAGAACGAGGTCAAATTACCCCAGCTGAAGCGGCTCAGTTAAAAGAGAGTGCAGCAACGAAAAGAGCATTAAATATTGAAAATAGGACAGCTATTATTGAGAATAGAATTGCCCTACTGGAGCGCAATGAAGGGAGAGAGTTGGGAATCAAGAATTTTGATACCACCGGTGTTCGGAGTATTGGCTTGCGCATTGATGTTAATGGGGAGCCTCTGGAAGAGTATCTGTTTGATATAAAAAGAAAGCCCATAAAATATGACAGACGTACGTATTCTGATTTTGTTTTGGCTATTGGTATCAATAACGCTATTATTGATGGGCAATCTTTGGAAGATTCCCCCTATAAACTTGGCGGGAGTCGTTTTTTTGAGATGGGGTGGGCATGGCGCACCCGTGTGTTTGAACATACCAATTTTATGAGAATTAATTACGGGTTGTCATTTCAGTTTAATGGATTAAAACCTAAAGATAATCTGTATTTTGTCAACAATAATGGGCAGGCTGAATTACAAGAATTCGAGTTTGACTTAAAAAAGTCCAAACTGCGAATGGATAATTTAGTGTTCCCGATTCATTTTGAATTTGGGCCATCCAAATTACGAACAACCGAAAAAAGTATGCGCTATTCTCTGGATAAGCAGTTTCGGATAGGCTTTGGGGGTTATGGCGGATTTAATTTAGGAACACGTCAAAAATTAAAATACAACAGAGATGGTGAAAGCGTTAAGGAGAAATATAACGGTGGCTTTAACACCAGTAATTTTGTATATGGGCTAAGTGCTTATACGGGTTTTGAAAATGTACTATTGTATGTAAAGTATGACTTAAACCCTATTTTTAGGGATGCACTTGTTGAGCAACGTAATATTTCTTTAGGATTGCGGTTCGATTTGTAGATTTGAGAAATAGCAAATATCTTATAATTTTTTAGTTCTAAGAAAACTCTTTTAAAAGCCCGTTTATTGATTACATTTAAAATCAATTAAGCGTACGATAAATCAAATGAATTAGCTATGCGAGCGGTAATTTGTACCAAATACGGTCCACCGGAGGTTTTAAAAATCGTAGAGGTTTCTAAACCAAGTCCGAAATACAACGAAGTACTTGTCAAAGTTAGGGCAACTGCAGTAAATTCAGGAGATGTCAGAGTTAGGAGTTTGGGCGTTGAAGGCTTTATGAAAATAGTCATGAGATTGGTTTTGGGATTCCATAAGCCGAGAAAGCCTATATTAGGAACTGTTTATTCGGGTATTGTTGAAAGTACCGGCAAAAAGGTTTCAAAGTTTAATATTGGCGACAAAGTTTTTGGGATGACCGGTTTTAATTTTGGAACATATGCAGAATACCTTGTTGTTAAAGAAAACAGCAGTATTGCCTTTATGCCAGAAAAATCCACTTTTGAGGAAGCAGTTTCATTAATATTTGGTGGACAAACTGCCATTTATTTTTTAGACAAAGCCAAAATAGCAGAAAAGAATAAAACTAAAACTTTAATTATCGGTGCTACTGGTTCTGTGGGTATAGCTGCAACTCAGATTGCTCAATATTATGGGTCTGATGTTACAGTTGTATGTAGCTCTGCTGGGAAATCATTGGTAGAAAATTTAGGTTTTTCAAAAATTATTCTTTACGACAAAGAAGTTTTTAGCAATCAACCCAATACATATGATATAATTTTTGATGCTGTGGGAAAAACGACTAAAACTGAATGTAAAGCAATCTTGGCGAAAGGAGGAATTTATAAGACTGTTGGTGGTTTAGAGTACGCTTCGGAATCTCAAGAGCAATTAGAATTTATCAAAAAGCTTTATGAAATAGGGAAGCTAAAACCAATTATTGATAAGACATTTTCATTGGAGGATGTAGTAGCGGCCCACCACTATGTTGACCAAGGAAGAAAGAAAGGAAGCGTAATCTTAAAAATAAGGGAACAACAAGAATAGCGCAATAGAGTGTTTGTTGTAGCGTGAATGGATAAGTTAGACGAGCATAGCCATCAGGAATGATCAAACCCATCTAGCCCCTCCTTCATTTCCGGAGTAAATTCATCTTCGTAAAACAAGCGTTTGCAGTGAGAACATTCAATAACTGTGTTCTTGCTTATTTTAAATAGTTTTATCCAAAATAAATGAAAATAATTTGCCACGGTAACTGCGGATAGGGTGTTTTGCTGCTGGCAAAAACTGCAATGGGCATCCTTTAAAATTTTGGTTTCTGTGTTTCCAGTTCTTGTTCCAAAAAATAAAATCATTCTAGTAGAGAATAGTACGGACTGCAAATTTAGTCAATGTCTACTTGAAGGCATCTAATTTTGGAAGCCTTTAGATTTTATTTTTCAATTATCTTTACTTAATTGTTTTTAAGTGCAATAAATTATACACCTTGATTTCAAAAACCACAGTCGATAAAGTATATGAAACTGCCCGTTTGGAGGAGGTCATCGGAGATTTTGTACAGTTGAAGAAATCGGGTTCTAATTTTAAAGGGTTGAGTCCGTTTACCGACGAGCGTTCACCAAGTTTTATGGTGTCTCCTGTAAAGCAAATATGGAAAGATTTTAGTAGTGGTAAAGGGGGTAATGTGGTGGCTTTTTTAATGGAGCACGAGCATTTTACCTATCCTGAGGCCATAAAATACCTTGCGAAAAAATACAATATAGAAATAGAGGAGACCGAACAAACCAACGAGCAAAAAGAAGATGCCAATGAACGCGAAAGTATGTATTTGGTTTCCGAATTTGCGCAGAAGTACTTTCAGGAAATTCTATGGGAAAGTGAACAAGGCAAGGCAATAGGTTTAAGTTATTTTAAAGAAAGGGGTTTTACAGATGAAACCATTAGGAAGTTTGGATTAGGTTACAATCCGGATCAGTGGGATGCCTTTACCAATGAAGCACTGGCAAAAGGGTATCAATTAACTTACTTAGAGAAAACCGGACTTACCATTGTAAAGGAAGATACTGAAGATTCGCAAAAAATCAAAAAATTTGACCGCTTTAAGGGTAGGGTGCTCTTTCCTATCCATTCCATGAGTGGTCGCGTTTTGGGTTTTGGTGGTAGAATTTTGGTCAATGACAAAAAAGCTGCAAAATATCTAAATTCTCCGGAAAGCGATATTTACCATAAAAGCAAAGTGCTCTATGGCATTTTTCATGCAAAGCAGGCCATTGCCAAAGAAGATAATTGTTATTTGGTAGAAGGCTATACTGATGTAATACAATTTCACCAAAGAGGAATTTACAATGTAGTTGCTTCCAGCGGTACCGCTTTAACGCCCGATCAAATTCGGTTGATTAATAGATTAACCAAAAATATTACTGTCTTATTTGATGGTGATGCAGCGGGTTTACGAGCATCCATACGCGGAATAGATTTGATCTTGGAACAAGGCATGAATGTCAAAGTATGTACTTTCCCTGAAAATGAAGATCCGGATAGCTTTGCGAAGAACAATGATTTTGGAGATGTAATTCTATATCTACAAGAAAATTCAAAGGATTTTATTCAGTTTAAAGCCTCTTTGTTGGTCAAGGAAGCAGCAAATGATCCTATAAAAAGAGCCGAAACGGTTCGGGATATTGTGAATAGCATTGCCAAGATTCCTGATCGTATTCAAAAGGAAATTTATATTCAGGAGTGTGCCCAAATCATGAATATTTCTGAAGATGTCCTTTTTAGTACGCTGGCACA
>JBGTEN010000006.1:0-2794 GCA_041747755.1 Arenibacter sp.
GGTAGATGGAAGTGATCCCCGAACCGATTGGCAGGGCTTGCATACGGTTGATGAAAATATTCTGATTAAAAACCCTGAGAACGGCTGGATTCAAAACTGTAATTCAACTCCTTACACCGCTGCCTTGGAGTTTAGTCCGAAACGGGAGGCGTATCCCAATTATATGTCCACCGATGTGGAAAATTTCCGGGGAGTGCACGCGATTGGATTGTTGACAAACAAAAGCGGGTATACGCTGGACAGCCTTATTCAACTGGCACATGACCCATATCTGCCTGCTTTCGCAAGATTGATTCCCGGATTGATAACAGCTTATGATAAATCAACAAAAAAGAACCCGAAACTCAAAGAACCAATAGAAGTGCTCCGAAAATGGGATTTTAGGACTTCCAAAGAATCGGTGGCCATGTCGCTGGCACATTATTATGGCACCTTGTACGGGCAATATTTGCAGGTTGTAGATGAGGATATAGATGATATGCAATTGATGATTTATTTTGGAACAGCTTCCCCTCAAGAGGAGCGCTTGTCTATTCTGGAAAAAACAGTATCCAAATTAGAAGCCGATTTTGGCACCTGGAACATTCCATGGGGTGAAATAAATCGATATCAACGCCTCAATGGGGATATTCGCCAGCCTTTTGACGACGCCCAACCCAGTATGGCTATTGGTTTTGCATCAGGGCGTTGGGGCGCTTTGGCAGCGTATGGGGCCAGTTACGATAATAATACGAAAAAAATTTATGGCACCCGTGGGAACAGTTTTGTAGCTGCGGTGGAGTTTGGAGAAAAAGTAAAAGCAAAAAGTATTATGGCAGGCGGACAAAGTGGCGACCCTACTTCACCTCATTTTAATGACCAGATAGAGCGCTATTCGGAGGTGCGATTTAAAGAAGTGCCTTTTTATAAGGAAGATGTTTTGAAAAGGGCAAAAAGCACGTACAATCCGGGGAAAAACAACTAGATTTTGTCTTTATACAATGTAAGAATCATCATTTTAGAGTATTTTTAAGATGAAACGGATTGGCTTAAGCAATACTGTTGGAAGTAGCTCTTAGCAGCGCTTCATTAGAATTATTAATTTCTCGAATAAGATTTAGGAGTGTAGAGATGTTTATTTCTGCATTTTTTTTTATTGAAAATAAGGAGTACAAATCTTTTATCTCTCCTTCATACATCGTTTGCTGTAAATTACCCAATTGCTCAATATCAGAAAAATTCATTTGTGCCTCATTGAGCAAAAGTACTTCCATGGCTTCATAGAATTTCTGTTGATTTTCTTTTATCTTCTTGTAAAACTTATAAAAGGAGTCGGTTGCCGAAGCTTTTATTTCATTGATATTGTGTTTTACATCTTTTAAATCCTTTGACGACAAGGTTGCATTTCGTACACTGGCTACTAAATTATTAATTCTGTTAACTTCATCCACCTCCAATTTGTTTTGTTGCAATTGAATGTAAAAATCAACTATTTCACTTTCATACTCTTTTAATTGAAAATAAGATGTATCAACATCCGTATTTTTTTCCGTGATTAGGTTAAAGTACAATTTATTGACTTTTAGAGCTTCCTTTATAAATGTTATGGTTTCCAAATGCAATGCCTCAATTGCAGCATGACTCTCTTGAGGATTGGCTAACATCAGATGTTTTGCTTTTTTATTTTCTTTGGTACGTACCAAGCGGTCTATCAGTTTCGTGAACAGGTTTAAAAAAGGGAGTATTAACAAAATTCCGGTGAGGTTAAACAAACTATGAAAAAGGACCAATGCAATTAAAGGATCTGATACTTTAAAAACATCAAAGAGTAAATAAGTATAGGCCGCCATGAAAATCAGGGCAATAATTGCGGTAATGCCGTTAAAGGCAAATTGTGACCACCCCACTTTTTTACGAATGGTATTTGCATTTATAGTACCTATAATCGCGGTGATGGTTGTTCCCAGGTCGCCCCCAATAACGAGATAAAATCCTTGATTAACCGTAATTAAACCTGCAGCAAGGGAGGATAGAAATATCATCATAGCTGCAGAACTAGATTGAATACTGGCAGATAATAAGGCTCCAACAAGAACAAAAAGAAGACCATTGGCATTTTCAAAATATGAAAAGTCTATGTGCTCCGCAAACAGCTCAAAGCCGTTTTTCATATAATTTAATCCCAAAAACATAAAACTAAACCCCATTAAGAATTTACTGATCTGGGATAATTTTTCGGATTTAAAAAAGATGATTCCGAGACCTCCAATGGCAATAAATGGCAAGATAAACGAACCAATGTCGAGTTTGAATCCAATTAAAGAAACTAACCAACCTGTTGCAGTAGTTCCTAAATTGGCACCCAAAATCATACCGATACCGTTTTTTAAACCAATAATACCGGCTCCTGCAAATGACATAACCAATAAAGAAACCATGGAACTGCTTTGTAGTATGGCAGTAACTAAAGTGCCGGCAAAAACAGCCTTTATTCTGTTTTTAGTATGTTTTCTTAGAAATTTTTTGAAAGAACGCCCGGCCATTGCTTTTAGCGCTTCCTCCAGCATATACATTCCAAAAAGGAATAATCCAAGTCCAGCGAGCAAAGGCCAAATTTCTATCTCTGAAAAGTTCATGATTTAAAAATAGTTAAAATTAAATATTTAATAAACCGAGAATCATTTTCTAAAAAGATACCTTGCTAGAACGGAAGTATTGAAAGGACACTTTTTAACCTTAAAACAGGGGTCTGGGACTAAATAGGCACTTGCTGACTTAAACAATGTAGCGTGCCAAAGCCCCATATAAAATCAAT
>JBGTEN010000007.1:0-1865 GCA_041747755.1 Arenibacter sp.
CGAAATCATGGAATATATCGTGTATGTGCTCCTTGGTGTTTTAGCCCTTTATCTTTTGGTAAAGTTTATCATGGGAGAAAATATTTCTTCTCTTTTTACAAAAAAGGCGGTTGCTATCATGGATATCAATATTGCTGAGCAGCATATCGAAAATCTGGATTTAGATGTTTTGATTACCAATGCAGTTCAACAAAAAAACTTTCGGTTAGCTATTCGTTATCAGTACCTTAAGGTCCTAAAACTGTTATCACAAAAAAATATCATTGAATGGCACTACGAAAAAACAAATTTAGATTATCAGAATGAAATCAATCATGCTGGTTTAAAACCTCTCTTTAAAGAAGTTTCATACCTCTATGATTATATTTGGTACGGCGAACAAGAGATCAATGACACTAAGTACCGCATGGCGCAATCACGTTTTATTGCCTTAAACAATATTTTACCCCAGTAATTGTGGATAGACGCTCTAAACTCATTATAGGAATTTTTGTTGCTGTACTATTAGGCATATTAATTACTGAAATGGTACGACCCAAACCTTTGAATTGGAGACCTTCGTATACCGCATCAGATAAGATTCCCTTTGGTTGCTTCGTGCTTTTCAGCGAATTAACTGCGCTATTTCCTAAGACAACCATCACCAATGTCAACGAATCGCTTTACGATGTTTTGAGCCGGCGTGATACGTTAGTGAGCTCCAACTATGTACTAATCAATGATATTATTTCCTTTGACGAGCAAGAACATAAACAACTCTTAAATTATGTATCCCAAGGTAATGATGTCTTTATTGCCGCCACGGATTTTGGTAGTTTTTTGTCAGACACCCTAAATCTCAAAGTAGCATCGCTTTATGGAATTAAAGAAGACTCCATCACCGTATCCTTAACAAGCCCATCTTTTAAAAATAGAGAGTTTATTTATTCAAGAGGACAGAATAAAAGTCATTTCACCAGTCTGGATACGATTAATAGTTCCATTTTGGGTTATGTGGCCTTTATGGACGAAAATTCCTTTTTATCCAACAAATCAAAACAGACGACCAAAGCCGTAAATTTTATTAAAACAAAATTTGGAAAAGGGAATTTCTATTTAAATTCCACTCCACAAGCCTTCACCAATTACTACATTCTTAATGGGAACAAAGACTATGTAGCAAACACATTTACATATCTTGAAAACCATGCTTTGTATTGGGACAACTATAAAAAAACAGGTAGGGTAATTATAAATTCCCCAATGCGGTTTGTCCTAAATCAAGTCGCATTAAAATGGGCTTATTACCTAACTGTTGTTGGTTTGTTGGTTTTTGTAATCTTTAAGGCAAAACGGGAACAACGTATTATCCCTGTTATAGAACCTCTTGAAAATTCCTCCGTAGAGTTTGCGAAAACTGTGGGTAGTCTTTATTATCAACATAAAGATTATACCAATCTTATTGGTAAAAAAATCAATTATTTTCTAGAATTTGTCAGAAGCCATTATTATCTAGATACCCAAAAAATCACGGATAAAACCGCTCAGGATTTGGCCACCAAATCAGGAAAGTCACTTACGGAAACAAAGACACTTTTCGACTTTATTGGATACTTAAAAAGTAAAAATGTTCATACGGTAGAAGACCTAAAAGAGCTCAATAAAAAATTAACCTCATTTAAAAAGTAAAATGGAAGAACAAGAAAATGCGGCAATGGAATTTAGCAACAGAATAGACCTAAGTGAGTTGCAAAATGCTGTGGAACAAATAAAATCCGAATTGGGAAAAGTAATTATTGGGCAAAAAGACATGATAGAATTGCTCATTATTTCCATTCTTGCCAATGGCCATTCACTTATTGAAGGGGTTCCCGGAGTGGCCAAAA
>JBGTEN010000008.1:0-3568 GCA_041747755.1 Arenibacter sp.
CCCCTTATACAACCGATGAATTATTAAAAAGAGCTATTGGCTCAAGTATTTTTGAATGTCTCAAGTCCGTAAATATCATTTTTGAGGGTTATCTCGACAAAATGCTTTTTGATCTATATTGTAAATGGAATAAAAAGGATATAGAGTTTAAAGAGTTTGGTAAAATTTATTCTAAAGGAGTTTCGGGCATAGATTGCATTGTTTCAATTCTCGATGCTGCAAATAAAAAACTTGTTGTAGTTGCAGATTCAGACAGTGCTTCAGTTGCTAAAAAAAAGGAATTTGAAAAAGAGCACCCTAATTATAAAACCAATTGGTTAGCTTATGCAGAAGTTGTTAAAACAATTAGTACAATGGAAGACTTCTTTACAAATGACTTTATTGAATCAGAAATAAAGATGATTAAAAATGATTTTATATATGATAACTCAAAAAATGCAATTCAAAATATTGAAAAAGCTGTAGGAAAGGATAAAGAAGTAAAACAAAAAATAAAGAATAGTCTTATAGAGAATTTAAAAAAGGAGTATATCAAAAAAGATTACTTACAATATTTGGAAGAACTAAAGAAGAAATTAATTAATTTATAATCACTATCCTAAGAAAATTCAGGAAATGAAACCATAATTCTAAAAGAGTTAAAAGTAGTACTGTTATAGTTTCCGTGCCAGTACTTCTTTCTAAATTGGTTGGAAGCATAGAAATTAATATTATAAAAAAGCAATGGACAACTAATTTCAAATGAAAAGAAAAATAAAAAATGAAGATTATTTTTTAAAACAGATAAAAAAAGCTGTTGACTCTCATTCAACAATAAGAGGTAAATCTACTTCAACTGCAAACTTTAACAATATTGAATTTCATATTAAAACCCCAATTAGTATAATAGAAAAAGGTATAGATATATATTTTAATAATTGTTCGATATCAGGAGCAAGAATTGACTTAACACTTAAAGTTCTTTCAGAAAAAGTTAGCAATATTGGACTTGAAAATTGTGAAATCTTAAATGATTTTTTTATTAAGGTGGATAGGGCGGACAAAGTGAGCCACTTACGGCGGATGAAAGTGAGCATAGCAAAGTAATTGCTCAAAATCGATTCATTTGAAGTTAAAATTAGTGATTATTTTTCATTTTTTTACGCATAGATTCTCCTTTAATTTCTATTCTGTGTGCATTGTGAACAAGGCGGTCTAAAATGGCATCTGCTATTGTTTGTTCTCCTATTATTTCATGCCAGGCTTCAACTGGTAATTGGGAGGCGATAATAATACTATGTTCACCGTGCCTGTCTTCAATAATTTCCATAAGTGCATGCCTGTTTATAGCATCTAAAGCTTTTAGACCGAAGTCATCTAAAATTAACAGATCTTGTTTTTCTAGCTTATTGATTTGTTTCAAATAAGAACCGTCAGCTTTTGATGTTTTAAGAATGGTAAATAGTTTGTTGGCATTGTAATAAATCACCTTGTACCCTAAGGAACAAGCTTGATGGCCAATGGCTGATGCTATATAACTTTTACCAACTCCTGTGCTTCCGGTGATTAGTATGTTCTGTTTTTGCTTTATAAAATCACAGTTAGCAAGACGTTGTATTTGATTTTTATCCAACCCTCTTGAGGCATCAAAGTCTATAGCTTCCATAACTGCATTGTACCTAAATCGAGCGGTTTTTGTTAATCGTTCTATCTTTCTGTTCTGTCGGTCATCCCATTCACTTTGAATAAGGTAGGCTACCAGTTCATCATTGGTATAGCTGATGCTCTGTGGTGATAAACTACTATCGAAGGCTCTATGCATTCCATATAGCCTTAGCTGTTTCATCTGTTCTAATGTTTGTGTATTCATCTTTTATTTATTTAAGTTTATTTGTAGTAATTACTGCCTCTAATGTTATCATGTATTGGGATGTCAGACTGATTTTCAATATCTTCATCTAAAGTATCCCAGCCGTTTTTAAGTATACGTTCTATCATATTATAATTATAAGCCCCATAATCTAATGCGCGTTTACAGGCATTATCCAACCGTGTATTGCCCACTTTTTTAGCAAGGTGCAATATGCCTAAACAGGACTTATAGGACTGCTCCGGATGTTGCTTTTTTTCCAATATATTAATGATCAATGCTTTGCAATGACTGCCAATGTGTGCAGCCCAGGTAATGAATTTTTCACTACTCCATTCGCTGATAAAGCGATGGTGTGAAGGCATGTGCTCCTTAATGGTGCTATATCCATATTTTTGTTTTTTCCTTGGATGTGCAGTAATTAGCTCTTGTTGATAGTAAACTTCTAAAGTGCTGTCTGAGTAAATTACTTTAACACGTTTACCTATATGCTGATAGGGTAAGCTATAGTAGTGCTTGTCTCTACTAAAGTATATATGGCTATTTTTGTGGACCGTAGCATTGGCATATCGCTTAATCTCATAGCGTTTCTCCGGCAATGGTTTAAGCTCATGTTTTTCAATCTCTTCAAATAAGGAATAGCGAGAATATTCACGACCTCTAAAAGACATATTATTATGCGATTGCAGCTGTTCTAATATGGCTTTATTAAGTTCAGACTTTGTGTGGAAGGTTTGGTTGCGCAGTGGCGCAAATACACGGGTATATATAATACGTACAGCGTTTTCCACGATAGCCTTATCTCTTGGCCTGTAAGCCCTGGTTGGTAATACTGCTGTTTCATAATATTCAGCAAAATCTACCAAAGTTTCATTTACTTTTGGTTCGTAACGACTACTTTTAGTTACTGCTGCCCTCAAGTTGTCAGGCACTAAAGCCTGTGGTACACCGCCATAAAACCAAAGTGCGTTTTCTACGCAAGCAATAAAGTCTTCTTTCTTTTGGCTCTCGCAGGCTTCAACATAAGTGTATTGACTACTTCCTAACACACAGACAAAGACTTCTAAATCCTGTATCTCTCCAGTATATCTATCTACAATGGATAGCTTCTTGCCTGTAAAATCTATAAAAAGTTTATCCCCAGCTTTATGTGTTAAGCGCATTACCGGAGAGACTTCTTTGACCCATTCCCTGTACCAATATCTAAATTGGGAAAGTTTGTAGCCATCTGGATGTTTTGTATAGTACTCTTGCCAGAGAAGTTCTTTTGTAACGCCTGTTTTTCGTAGTTCTTTATCAAAATATGGAAAATACTTCTCTAAAGTTAATAGTTGTGGGCTCTTGACTTTTTGATCGGATTTAAAGAGCCTGTTTAGTTCTTCAAGTGTCATGGCAGCCACCTCGTAATTGGTAAGCTTATAACGCTTAAAAAATTCAATGTATTTGGTGACCGTGTTGCGTGATAAACCTGTGATAAGACTTATTTTTCGCTTACTAACACCTTCATTGTAGAGTTTGTAAATCTGTTTAATTTTTCGCATATCTATTTGTTTGTTTGCCATGATCTTTTTTTTGCAAAAAAGATCAAAAATACTTTACAAATAGAATCGATTGTTAGTGGTTCACTTTCATCCGCTGTGGGTGGTTCACTTTCACCCGCCGCACTATGCTCACTTTAACCCGCTGTGGGTGGTATACTATGTCCGTTTTTTGCAATTA
>JBGTEN010000009.1:0-33887 GCA_041747755.1 Arenibacter sp.
GTACCAATGATAACTACATCTATGTCCTTATTTTCCAACAATTGACGGTAGTCCTTATACCATTTTGGCTTTTTTAAACCGGCTTTTTCCAAATCCGCAGTACGTTGGGTAAGGACGCTTTCATCTACATCACAAAGGGCTATGACTTCTATTTCACTTATTTTTAGCATCGAAGTAAGATCGCTAAATCCCATACCTTTACATCCTATTAATCCCACATTAATTCGGTCATTGGGACCTACTCTTTTTCTAAGTGTAGCCAGTAATTCCATAGGGAACATAAAAGCGGCACCAGTTCCCATTAGGGCAAGGGAACTTTTTTTGATAAAATTTCTTCTATTTGAAATCATCTTTTTTGGTTTATTTATTGACCATCAAGATACTAAATTCCACAACAAAAGACATAAAAAAACACTGCTTTGAGGGCAGTGTTTTAGAAAGTATTCAACTATTATTTATTTTTTCTCAGGAGCGTTTACTTTTTGACTCATCTCCATGGAGATTGCAGATTTATCAAATTTTATTTTTCCTGCCATAGTCTCTATGATACAAGAAAAATCGGCATCATTTAAATCCACTATTTTACCATGCATGCCGCTTTTGGTAACCACTTTATCTCCTTTTTTTAAACCGGTTGCAAAATTCTTTTCTGCCTTCTGACGTTTTCTTTGAGGAAGAATAATGAACACAAAAAATACCACAAAAATTAAAACAAGCGGAAGAAACGGATATTGTTCAAACATCTTATAAATGATTATAGAGGACTTGCCGGGGCATTTCCTTTTGGGGTTACAAAAGCCTTTATCCTTAAAATTTCTGAGCCTTTTTCTGTATTTGCATTTACCGTAATAGTCTTGGTAACCTGATTTTGACCAGCTCCATTAAACTTTACCAGTAACTCGCCTCCTTGCCCGGGAGCAATAGGTTCTTTTGGAGGATCAGGAACAGTACATCCACAGCTGCTTGTAGCATCAGTAATTATAAGAGGAGCATTACCTGTATTTGTGAACTTAAAAATATATTCCTGTGCAGCATTCTGTTCAATGTTTCCAAAATCATGCTCCGATTTTTCAAAAGTCATAATTGGTAAATTTTTGGATGCCTGGTCCCTTTCTGCAGCGACCTCCACATTGGCGGTGTTAATTTTTGCAGAAGCATTGTCCTTACAAGAAACAAAGGCTAAAAAACAAGTTAAACTTAAGGTTACTAGTATTCTTTTCATGAGGGTTATATTTTTGATTTTGAACAAAATTAAGCAATATTTTATTATAACAATCCCCTGCCTACTTTTTTTAACTTGTCCTCTTCCTGGTACTCCTTAACCAGCTTATCCAGAACGCCATTGATAAAAATACTGCTTTTAGGAGTCGAATATTCTTTAGCAATTTCTAAAAATTCATTTATAGTAACTTTTTCAGGTATAGAGGGAAAATTAAGCAATTCACAAATAGCCATTTTTAGAAGAATGGTGTCTATATCGGCAATCCTGTCTTTATCCCAATTAGGTGTTTTGCCTTCGATTTCCTTTTCCCATTTCTCATTGTTCAATAGGGTCTTTTTCAAAAGGGTATCGGCAAACTCCAAATCCTCATCATCCTTTACAAGTCTGGGCAGGAAATACGATTCCTTCTGATTTTCTTTTACTTTTTTAAACTGCTTAAACAGAAAAGTATTTACTATAGGAATATCATCGACCCAAGTCAATTTATCATCTTCAAAATAATCATAGACTTTTTCGTTGGGAGCAATAACTTCTTTGAAAAGCTTTATTAGAAGCGCTTTGTCATCATCAAAAGTAGTTTTTGGACTGCTCATATACTTTTGATACACTTCACTTTCCACAATCTCTTTATATACAATCTTTACGTACTCCTCATTTAGATACCAATTTTGCAATTTACGTGAAGCGATCTGATGCTTAAGCGGCCCGTTATTACTTAATTGTAACAACAATTTATTTTGAATAAATTTTTCTCTGTTAGGAAACTTATCTGAGGCGTTTACAAGGTATTTTTTGGAAGAAAGTTTAATCTGGTCTGCCGCCATGGCGTGCACCTCTATTAATAAGCTCAGCACCAACAAATAAAGATTGTAGGTGTTCTCTATACTGGCTCTTAAAAACTTCTGCTGCTTCTCAACAGAACCGTCATTGGATTGGGTTAGCGCATAAATACATTGCATTACTTTAACCCTTAGGTGCCTTCTTGTGAGCATTTTAAAAGAACTTTAGTGCGATAAATAAAATTTACGCAGCAAAAGTAGAACTATATTTTCAATATCATTCTACACTAACCTGAGTAATTAAATAATTATGGGGCACCAAACCTACGAAAGCCAACTTTTAAAAAAATAAATAGTTAGTATAAGCTTCTTTTTTTCCGATTTTTTTTCGCAGTAATTATTCCGTAATTGTTGATATAACAGAGTAAAACCCTTAAAATAACCAGCTTTCAAACGACTCATCTTTTATTTTTTTTATGCCATTTCCTTTTCATACAATTGGGTATCTTTGAGCACAAGTTATAAAATGTAACTAGATACTATAGCTTAATGAAAGAATTAAAACATTTAAACAAATACTTTAAAAAATATTGGTTACAGCTCTTTATCGGTATCATAATTACCATTATTGCCCGTATTTTTCAATTGATAATGCCCTCCTATGTGAACAAATCGATTGAGGTTGTAGAGAATTTCTTTAAAACAGAAATTTCCGAAACTCTGGCAGAAGAATTGCTTTTAAAGTACATTTTAATCATCATTGGTGCTGCGTTGTTATCTGCTATTTTTACCTTTTTCATGCGGCAAACTATCATTAAAATTTCGCGCTATATTGAATACGATTTAAAGAATGAAATTTTTGATCACTACCAAATTTTAAACTTAAGCTTTTATAAAAAAAACAGAACCGGAGATCTTATGAATCGCATTGGAGAGGATGTGAGTCAAGTAAGAGACTACACCGGTCCTGCCATTATGTATGGCATGCAAACTTTAACACTTTTTATCTGTTTAATTCCTTTGATGTTTATAAAAGCCCCGGAATTGGCTTTTTACACCGTTTTGCCCTTACCTGTTTTATCTGTTTTGATTTATCAAATCAGTAAAATTATACATAGTAGAAGCACCATAGTGCAACAATTTTTATCCAATCTGTCTACGTTTACACAGGAGTCCTTTTCCGGTATTTCAGTTATAAAAGCCTATAATCTGGAACCTAAAATTAATGGAGAATTTGGTGCTTTGGCTATAGAAGGGAAGGATAAAAGTATGGAATTAGCCAAAGTAAATGCCTGGTTTTTCCCCTTAATGATTCTATTAATTGGTATTAGCAATGTTTTTGTCATCTATATTGGCGGGAAACAATACATTAACGGCGAAATTGCATCTATTGGAATAATTGCAGAATTTATACTATATGTAAATATGCTTACTTGGCCTGTGGCAGTGGTTGGTTGGCTAACCAGTATTGTACAACGTGCTGCTGCTTCTCAAAAAAGAATTAATGAATTCCTTACCATACAACCTGAAATAAAAAACGAAGTCAAAGGTCTGACCTCCATAGAAGGAAAAATTGAATTCAAAAATGTCACCTTTACCTATGATGATACCAATATCACCGCCTTAAGAAATATATCCTTTACAATTAATAAGGGCGAAACCGTTGCTATTTTAGGAAAAATTGGGTCAGGAAAATCTACCATTTTAGATTTAATTGCCCGTTTGTACGATGTAGATTCCGGAGAAATCTGTATTGATGATGTGCCAGTGCAAAGATTAAATCTCAATACCTTAAAAAGTGCTATTGGAGCTGTTCCTCAGGATGCGTTTCTATTTTCCGACAGTATTAAAAATAATATAAAATTTGGCAAAGAGCATGCCTTGGATGAAGATATTGTCATTGCTGCAAAAAAGGCTGTTGTTCATGATAATATTATAGAGTTTGCACATCAGTATGATACCATTCTTGGGGAACGGGGTATTACCTTAAGTGGTGGACAGAAACAACGGGTATCTATTGCCAGGGCATTGATAAAAGATCCTCAAATTTATCTTTTTGATGATTGCCTCTCCGCGGTAGATACGGAAACAGAGGAGGAAATATTGAGTAATCTGAAAGAAGCCTCACAAAATAAAACAACGCTTATTGTGAGCCATAGGGTTTCTTCGGCAAAAAATGTGGATAAAATTATTGTACTTGAAGGCGGTAAAATTTTACAACAAGGCACTCATGAACAATTGGTGGGTATCGATGGATACTACAAGGAACTGTATCTTCACCAACTTACCGAGAAAGAAAATTAATTAAATGTTGTCAGATTAGCTTTTTTTTTCCATTTTTGATAGATAATAGTCATAAAAATAACTTTATACTAAACTATATGAGCGAGAAAGATTTAATGGATCAGGAAGAAATATATTCCAAGGTTTTACGAGCAGGAAGAAGAACTTATTTTTTTGATGTACGCAGTACTAAAGCTGGTGATTACTATTTAACAGTTACCGAAAGCAAAAAATTTACACATGATGATGGATCTTTTCATTACAAAAAACATAAAATATACTTGTATAAGGAAGATTTTACTGCCTTTAAGGAGCATTTAGATGAGATGATGGATTATATTGTGGATGAAAAAGGCATGGAAGTAATTTCGGAACGACATCAAAAAGATTTTAAAAAGGAGGATTTGGAACTAGATGATATTGAAGTTCCAAAAGATAAGTTCACAGATATCGATTTTGATGATATTTAGTCCCATTCCGTTTAAAAATCGAACGACCCGAAAGCAATCAGGGTCGTTTTTGTTTTACCATAACCCGTTTTATTATTAGGAAAGCCCATAACCTGTACGTAGTTTCAGGCGGGTGGGCATTTAAAATAGACAACACCTCCCGTTTCTTCGATTCGGGATTTGGACGATATTATAACTTAAATATCAATGTTTTATAACTATTTGTATCGATGAAAAAATTGTTTAATCTCTATTTGTTTTTATTGGTTGTGATTTCTGCTTCTGCACAGGGCAAAGTAACCCTCGACTATTATCTTCCCCAAGACATTTCCTATGATACCAGCATTCCCAAGCCGTCTGATATCATTGGGCACGAGGTGGGAGAATGGCACGTAACTCATGATAAATTGGTTTATTACATGCAAGAACTTGCAAAGGTTAGCAATCGAATTACCCTTGAAGATAGAGGAAGGACATTTGAGGGGAGACCACTGGTATTACTCAAAATAACCTCCCCAAAAAATCACCAAAATTTAGAACAAATCCAAAAAGACCATTTAAAACTTTCTGAATCCGGGAGCGATGCGATTTCAGTAAATGAAATGCCTTTGGTTGTTTACCAAGGATTTTCCATTCACGGTAATGAAGCCAGTGGATCCAATGCAGCCTTGGCTTATGCCTATTATTTGGCTGCGGCGCAAGGTCCGGAAATTGAATCCTTTTTAGATAATTTAGTGATTCTCCTGGACCCATCTTTTAATCCGGATGGGCTGCAACGTTTTTCACATTGGGCCAATTCCAATAGGAGTGAACACTTAAATCCTGATCCAAACGACAGGGAGTACCGAGAGGTATGGCCGGGTGGACGCACCAACCACTATTGGTTTGATATGAATAGGGACTGGTTACCTGCTCAATTGCCGGAAAGCAGAGTCCGTATTGCTACCTATCATCAATGGCTACCAAATATTCTTACAGACCATCATGAAATGGGTACCAATTCTACGTTCTTCTTTCAGCCCGGAGTTCCCTCAAGGGTACACCCACTTACCCCAAAACTTAATCAGGAGCTCACCATGGAAATTGGGACTTATCATGCGAAAGCTTTAGATAAAATCGGGTCTTTTTACTATACGAAAGAGGGCTATGATGATTATTATTACGGAAAGGGATCCACTTTTCCGGACGTTAACGGAGGCATTGGTATTTTATTTGAACAGGGAAGTTCAAGGGGCCATATTCAAGAAAGTGATAATGGTCTGCTTACATTTCCCTTTACGATACGCAATCAATTTACAACTGCCATTTCTACCATAGAGGCGGCATTAAATATGCGGACGAAATTGCTTAACTACCAAAAAGATTTTTACAGTGAGGCACGTAGAGATGTGGGTAAAAGTAAAACTGCCGGACTTGTTTTTGGGGATTCAAAAGATGCCGCTAAATCATGGCATTTGGCAGAAATACTGCAGCGCCATCAAATTAAAATTCATGAATTGGCCAATGATGCCACTGTAGGCGGTAAAGATTTTAAAAAGGGAAATAGTTACGTAGTTCCCATGAATCAAAAAAATTCGAAGTTAATTAATGCTATTTTTGAGAAACGAACCACCTTTACAGATAGTCTTTTCTATGATATTTCTGCATGGACCTTTCCAATGGCTTTCAACGTGGACTATTCAGAAGTAAATACACTAACAATTGCCGGCAAGGAAATTACCAATTTAACACCCTTAACGGTAGCACCTCCAATAGAGAGTAATTATGCCTATCTGTTCGAGTGGAATGAATACTATTCACCCAAAGCTCTGAACGAAATATTGAATAATGGTATCCGCGCAAAAGTTGCCAAAAAACCCTTTAACTTGAATGGAAAACAATATGATTATGGCACCATAATGATCCCAGTACAAAATCAGGAACTAGATTCTAAAGCATTGTACACTTTATTGCAAAGAGTTGCCAAGGAAAGTCTTGTTCAAATTGATGCAGTAAACTCAGGACTTACAACAGGAATTGATTTAGGAAGCAATGATTTTGCTCCTTTAAGAAAACAAAAGGTGGCTTTGTTAGTTGGCAAAGGTATTACTGCTTCTGATGCCGGGGAGATATGGCATTTATTTGACCAACGTTATGAGATACAATTGACTAAAATTGATACGGATTATTTTAGTACTGTTGATATGGGTCGTTACACAGCTTTGATTATTCCTAACACAATTGGCACTACTTTGGATAAAAAAGTCGCAGACAAAATCAAAGTTTGGGTAAGTAATGGCGGTATTGTTGTTGGATATCGCAATACGGCTGAATGGCTAAGTAAAAATGAACTAATCAGTTTGAAATTTAAAAAAGACACCCTTATTGCCAAAAATGTTTCCTTTGGAGAAAAACAAGATTTTCTGGGAGCAAGAGCAACAGGAGGTGCTATATTTGAAACTAAATTAGACCGTTCACACCCAATAAACTTTGGTTATAAGAATAGCAGTCTCCCTATTTTCAGAAACACCAATATTTTTATGGAACCTGATAAGGATAGCTATAATAATCCTATTATCTATTCCGAGAATCCCCTATTAAGCGGTTATATTACCGAAAGAAACCTTAAACTTTTAAAAAATACGGTTCCATTTCAAGTACAACGAATAGGAAAAGGAAGCGTAGTGGTATTTACCGATAATACCAATTTTAGAGGCTTTTGGTATGGCACTAACAAATTGCTTATGAACGCTATATTTTTTGGAAAAATAATGTAACCCAACGTAACTTTATATGTTAGTATCGTCAATCAGGTAAAAATGGCAAATACTCCAAGTAATATGATTCCTTTAGGCTTTAAAGCCCCGGACTTTAACCTTTTGGATGTAGTAAGTGGAGTGATTGTCAATCTACACCAACTCAAAGGAATTAACGGAACAGTTATTATGTTTATTTGTAACCACTGTCCTTTTGTTAAACATATTAATCCGCAAATTTCCAAGTTGGCACGAGAATATAAGGATCAAGGAATTGGATTTGTTGCTATATCCAGCAATGATGTGGATAAATACCCTCAAGACGGACCGGAACAAATGAAAATAACCGCTGAGTCAGAAGTATATTCGTTCCCTTATTTGTACGATGAAACTCAGGAAGTTGCCAAGGCTTATGAGGCTGCTTGTACACCCGATTTCTTTTTGTTTGATGCTGAATTAAAACTCGTTTATAGAGGACAATTGGATGATTCCCGTCCGGGAAATAGTATTCCCCCAAGTGGCAAGGATTTACGTGATGCCATAAAGGCCGTTCTAAATAAGACTCCTGTTTCTAGTGTACAAAAACCAAGTATCGGTTGTAATATTAAATGGAAACCGAACTAATATGCTTCTATTTTGAAAAATAAGATAAGTAAAAAAGATGCTCTGGATTTAATTTCAAAAAGCAATGTTCCATTTATCAACGTTTTTGACCACGGAACCCTTGAAGTTGAAATTTATAAACCAGATCGTATAGACTACCAACAACCACACAAACGCGATGAGGTGTACATCATTATTTCCGGTAGTGGAGAATTTGTGAATGACGGTCAAAGAACAACTTTTTCACAAGGGGATTTTCTCTTTGTTCCGGCTGGAATAGTCCATAAATTTGAAAACTTTACAGTAGATTTTACAACTTGGGTACTTTTTTACGGACCTGAAGGTGGAGAAAAAAATTAAGTGCGAACCCTTCAAAATTGAAAAGCACTAAAGCCAACCCTTGCGCTGCAGTAAATTATAGATATGTGCATAATGATGATTACTATGCCATGCATACATACCAATGTTCCGTTTAACACTTACTTCCTTGAGTCCATTGGGGTGTATATAAATTTTGTTCAGAGCCTCCGGGGAAAGTCCTTTTAATAAATACACCATTTTGGCATGTAAGGCACGAATATAATTCAGTGACAGACCAATAGGAGCTGTACGTCCATCAAAAAGTGTTGCCCATTCCTTTTCCTCATAGGCTTTTATAATGGGTTGTTCCTCCGTTAACGCCCATTTAAAACGAGTATAGCTGTTATGATGGCTATCTGCAATATGGTGAACTACCTGTAAAACCGTCCATCCCCCCGGTCTATAAGGAGTTTCTATTTGTTCTACAGACAGGTTTTTTACCAAATCTTCTAATCTTTGGGGTAGTTCATCCAACACAAGGATCCATTCTTCGATGTGACTATCCGTTATTATTTCCGGTACTTGAAAATGACCTATTGGATATTGCAGTAGTTCTAAATTATTCGTTTTCATTCCATAAAAATAAGAAACTTTAATACTTTTTTAACCCCAGAAAGAATCTATTTCATCTTTAATCTATTATTTTTATGGGATAGTAAAAATTTAAAAAAAAACAATATTATGTCAACAATACGATTGGGCGATGTTGCTCCGGATTTTACCGCAGATAGTTCGGTAGGAATTATCAATTTTTATGATTATTTAGGTGACGGTTGGGGAATTTTGTTTTCGCATCCTGCAGATTTTACACCGGTATGTACTACCGAATTGGGAACTGCTGCTAAGTTCAAAGGTGAATTTGACAAACGCAATGTAAAAATGTTGGCGTTGAGTGTTGATGGTTTGGCTTCTCATGCAGAATGGATAAAAGACATTAATGAGACGCAGGAAACTACAGTAAATTTCCCAATTATTGCAGACGAAAATAAAAAAGTATCAACGCTCTATGACATGATACATCCTAATGCTAATAATAATCTTACAGTAAGGTCTGTGTATATTGTAGGTCCGGACAAGACCGTAAAATTAATACTAACTTACCCGGCATCAACCGGTCGTAATTTTCACGAATTGCTTCGTGTTATTGACTCTTTGCAACTTACAGCCTACCACAGGGTTGCAACGCCTGCCAATTGGGTAAACGGTGACGATGTTGTAGTAAGTCCGGCCATAACAACTAAAGATGCCAAAACAATATTTCCAAAAGGTATAGATGAGATAAAGCCTTATCTTCGGATGACACCACAGCCCAATAGATAATAATATCTTCTGCAAACAAAATATTTTTTTGTATTCAATTTACACCTCCCACACAACGGGAGGTTTTTTAGCTATATTCTTCTCTTATTCTCATAGCTCTCATATTACTACCTTGGAACGAATCAAGTCCCTTTTAAAATTTAAAAAATGAATTATTCTCACTATCTGATTAAACCTTTTTAAACACAACTAGTCTAATAAAGATTATATATGTTAATTAAAAATTAACTTTTAAGCTTTTCAGAATTTTTGAAATAGCTTTGAAATACCAAAAACATACGAACCAACAACATGAAGATAAAGAATATCATTATTACCTTAGTGATTCTTGCTGTGGCATCTTTAATTTTTTATCGAATTAAAAGCAACAGTACAGACAACAAACTGCCGAATTCTATTGCCGTAGCACAAGCATCTCCCGTAAATGGGTATGTTGTAGAAGCACAAAAATTCTCTAATCAGCTTGCTGTATCTGGGTCCATTGAAGCCAATGAGCAGGTGGAAATTCGCAGTGAGGTTTCCGGAATTGTCCAAGGAATATATTTCACTGAGGGCTCTTTCGTAAATAAGGGTCAGGTTTTGGTTAAAATAAATGATCTGGAATTGAAAGCGCAATTGTCTCAAGCAGAGACAAGGCAAGCTCTTGCGGCAGAAAATGAGCGTAGGGCGCAGTTGTTGTTAGAAAAAGAGGCAGTGAGTCAGGAAGAATATGATGTGGCCAACTCAGAATTTAAGTCCACACAGTCTCAAACCGAATTGGTACAGGCACAATTGGCAAAAACATCCATTATTGCCCCATTCTCCGGTAAAATTGGTTTACGATCTATTTCGCCGGGTTCATACGTTACCCCAACTTCCCTTATTGCAAATCTCGTAAACCTGAGCCAGGTTAAAATTACCTTCTCCATACCAGAGAAATATGCTGCTGTGGTAAAGCCAAATACAGAGTTAAGTTTCAAAGTTGCAGGGTACCAAGATAATTTTTCTGCTAAAATTTATGCAATAGAACCCAGCATTTCAACAGCAACCCGTACCCAGCAAATTAGGGCGTTGGCCGATAACAAAGAAGGTAAATTATTACCTGGAACTTTTGCGAGTATTTCGTTACCTCTTGAAAACCAAGATGACGCGATTCTTATTCCCTCGGAATCAGTAATCCCTATTCAAAATGGAAAAAAAGTTTTTATTTCTGAAAACGGTTTAGCCAAAGAAGTAGTAATTGAAACGGCGACTCGGACTGACAAGGATATTCAAGTAATCTCTGGGTTAAAAGTAGGGGACACCGTTCTTACCACCGGAATAATGAGTCTTCGAAATGGTACACGTTTAAATATTTCCATTATAAACCAAACACAATCATGAGTATATCAACCTTAGCTATAAAACGCCCCATACTCACAATTGTAGTAAATCTAATTATCATTCTGTTTGGAATAATTGGATATACCTACTTGGGCGTTCGGGAGTTTCCTTCTATTGATCCAGCTCAGATTTCCGTACAAACCAATTATGTCGGTGCCAATGCAGATATTATAGAGTCCCAGATAACCGAGCCACTGGAAAAGGCAATTAATTCTATAGATGGTATTCGAAATATTACCTCCTCAAGTGTGCAAGGATCCAGTAATATTAATATTGAATTTAAACTTGAAAAAGATCTTGAAGAAGCAGCCAATGATGTAAGAGATAAGGTTTCTCAGGCTGTAAGGAATTTACCTCCTGATTTAGATGCCCCACCGGTAGTTTCAAAAGCTGATGCCAATGCAGAAACCATTATTTCAATGCTTGTTAAGAGCAATAACAAAAATGTATTGGAATTAACGGATTATGCAGATAACGTGCTCGTTCCGAGATTACAGACAATCGCTGGTGTGAGCGGAGTGCGAATATGGGGGGAGCGCAAATATGCCATGCGGCTTTGGATAGACCCTATTAAGTTATCTTCTTACGGTATCACTGTGGCAGAGGTAAGACAGGCCCTAAACAGCCAAAACGTAGAATTACCCTCCGGAAAGCTTACCGGTGCGAACACGGAATTAACCGTAAAAACAATAGGAAACCTCTCTACTGAGGAAGAGTTTAATAATATTATTGTAAAATCCGAAGGTGGAAGAATAGTGCGTTTTAGTGATTTGGGTACGGCAAGCCTCGAAGCCGAAAACATGGAAACCCGATTGAGTGATAAAGGGCAAACTATGATTGGTCTTGCCATTTCACCTCAGCCGGGCAGTAATTATTTGGATATAGCTAATGGCTTTTACGAACAATTTGAAATTTTAAAAAAAGATCTTCCGGAAGACTTTGAATTAAACGTAGTTTTGGACGATTCTGTCTTTGTAAAGAAGGCAGTATTGGAGGTTGCTGAAACTTTGCTTATCGCTCTTCTATTGGTAACGCTGGTCATCTATTTATTCTTCAGAGATTGGGCCATAGCGGTCCGCCCTTTAATTGATATCCCGGTATCTCTTATTGCTACTTTCTTTATTATGTACATTTTTGGTTTTTCAATTAATGTATTAACGTTATTAGCTATAGTTCTTGCCACCGGTCTGGTAGTGGATGATGGTATTGTAGTCACCGAAAACATCTTTAAAAAGGTAGAAGAAGGGATGTCCCCCATAGAAGCTGCCATAAAGGGTTCTAATGAAATATTTTTTGCGGTAATCTCCATATCCATTACACTGGCAGCGGTGTTTCTTCCGATTATTTTCCTAGAAGGATTTGTAGGGAGGCTGTTTCGAGAGTTTGGTATCGTTATTGGCGCAGCCGTGCTAATTTCGGCATTTGTTTCTTTAACTCTTACCCCTATGCTTAATGCTTATTTAATGAAAGGCGGAAAACAAAAGCGTTCCAAGTTTTATGAAATGACAGAGCCTTTTTATCAAAATCTCAATGCAAGTTATGCAAGCTCTCTTGGTGCATTTATGAAAAGAAAATGGTTAAGTTTCCCAATCCTTTTTGCTTGTATGGGTCTCATTGTATTATTCTATAAAATCTTACCTAAAGAAACTGCTCCGTACGACGACAGAAGTATGTTGCGTGTTCAGGTGGCGGGACAAGAAGGTGCCAGTTTTGAGTTTATGGATCGGTATATGCAGGAACTTTCCAAGCTGATGCATGATTCCATACCGGAATTAAAAGCAAGTCTTGTAGTTACCTCTCCGGGATTTGGTGCTTCTTCTGTGAATAGTGGTTTTGCCAGAGTTGGTCTTACTGACCCCTCAGAAAGGGAAAAATCACAAAAACAAATTGCCGAAGAGCTCACGGCATGGACCAAACAATATTCGGGAGTGCGAACATTGATTTCAGAATCTCCGACCATTTCTGTAAATAGAAGAGGGGGTCTGCCTATTCAGTATATCATTCAAGCGCAAAACTTCCAAAAATTGCAAGAAAAAGTTCCTGAATTTATGGAGCTTGCAGCTCAAGATCCTACTTTCTCGGTTACGGATATTAATCTAAAATTCAATAAGCCAGAGTTATACGTAAATATTGATAGAGAAAAGGCTCAAAGTCTCGGCATTTCAGTAATTGATGTAGCTCAAACATTGCAATTATCGCTAAGTGGGCAGCGTTTTGGATATTTTATGATGAATGGCAAACAATATCAGGTTATTGGACAATTTGATAAAAAGGACAGGGAAACCCCACTTGATCTAACCGCTATTTTCGTTAAAAACAATGCTGGTGATTTAATTCAACTGGATAACGTGGTAACGGTTGAAGAGCGGAGTAGTCCGCCCCAATTGTTTCACAACAACCGATATATGTCTGCGACGGTTTCAGCAGGACTCGCTCCGGGTAAAAGCATAAGTGATGGTATTGAGGCCATGGAACGTATAAGTGAAAAAGTGTTAGACGACACATTTACTACCGATTTAGGAGGAGAATCAAGGGATTTTGCAGAAAGTAACTCCAATACAATGTTTGCATTTGGATTAGCCCTCTTGCTAATTTTCCTTATTCTTGCGGGACAATTTGAAAGTTTTATGGACCCGTTGATAATTATTCTTACCGTACCAATGGCAGTTGCGGGGGCTTTGTTTTCCTTGTGGCTTTTTGGACAGACATGGAATATCTTTAGCCAGATCGGTACAGTAATGCTTATTGGACTCGTCACAAAAAATGGAATTTTGATTGTAGAGTTTGCCAACCAACTGCGAGAACAGGGTATGCCAAAAGCAAAAGCCATTATGGAAGCCTCTGAATCACGGTTGCGTCCCATTCTGATGACCAGTCTTACACTTGCTTTGGGTGCAATGCCCATAGCCATGTCTATGGGCGCGGCCTCTACAAGTAGAATGGGAATGGGTATTGTTATTGTTGGAGGAACAATGTTTTCCCTCATTTTAACCCTCTACGTCATTCCCGCGGTATATTTGATGTGGTCCAAAGAACGTAAGCACAGACCGGAACTTGAACAAGCAGAACTTTATGAAAAAGGAAGTGTTTTAAATTAACCTAGAATGAATTTACAGAAAATAGTTTTAAATCTTGTTTTTGCTTTTACCATTACGTTTCAAATTACAGCACAAGAAATATTGACCATTGAAGAAGCTGTTAAAATTGCTCTTGAAAACAATTTTAATATTAGAATAGCATCTAACAATGTAAAAGTGGGAGAAATAAACAATAATGTAGCCAACGCTGGGATGCTACCTATAGTTAATGCTAATATTGCGAATAACAACAACATTCAAGATACGGAGTTAACATTTCAGGATGGTAGAGAGACAACTATTGACGGTGTTGAAACTTTCAATTTACAATACGGAGCGCAGCTGGATTGGACCATTTTTGACGGTTTTAGAATGTTTGCTCGACATGATCAACTTAAAGAATTGGAAAAACTAAGCGAAACCGAGCTGAAGTTTACTATACTTTCTACAGTAAGTGATGTTTTTACCAACTATTATGAAATTACGCAATTACAGCAGCAGTTAATAGCATTGGACACCACAATCGTTATTTCTAAACAACGTCTTGAAATTGCTCAAAATAGATATACCATAGGAAAGGCGTCTAAACTTGAGGTTTTAAATGCTGAGGTAGATTTAAATACAGATAACACAGCAAGATTAAACCAACAGCAGCTTTATGCCAATACCAAAATAAGCTTAAATGAAATTTTGGGACGAGATGTAACTACAAATTTTACAGTACAAGACTCCATAGTGGTGGATAAAAAATTAATGCTAAATAATTTAATTTCTCTTGCTGAACAACAAAATCCTCAGTTGCAAATACAAATTATCAATAAGAAGATTCAAGAACTTGAACGAAAACTAATAAAAGCCAATAGGCTTCCTACAATTCAAATCAGTACTGCTTATAATTTTGCCCGATCAGAAAATCCTGTAGGTTTCGTAACTCAATCTTTTACAAAAGGTTTAAACTACGGCTTTACAGCATCCGTTCCTTTGTTCAACGGTTTATTACAGAATAGAAGTGAAAAAATAGCAAAACTACAAGTAGAAAATAGCGAAATTGCCATTCAACAGCAGATTCAATTGCTTCAATCCCAGTTGGCAAGTACGTATCAAACCTATTTAACTAATCTTGAACTTATTGAACTGGAAGCAAAGAATGAAGAAATTGCCAAGGAGAATTTGGATATAACACTCGATAAATTTAGTATAGGTACCATTCCTGCTATTGAATTCAGAACAGCCCAAGTAAATTATGTAAACGCCAAAGTTCGTTACAGTAACTCGCAGTTTCAGGCAAAACTATCTGAAATAGCCCTCAAAGAACTAGCAGGTAGTATTTCTTTGTAGGCCCAAATTTTCCTCTTTCCAGAGATCCTTGAATACATAAAGATAATACGCTAATTTTTTAACCTATCACTTCTTGTGAATCTGATATCATTTAAAATATAACTTCAAAAAAATGCTTTGTTAAATATTTTTATTACCTTTGAGGCTAATTTAATTTTTTTAATTTTTTATAATGGGTAAAGGAACAGTAAAATTCTTCAATGATGCCAAAGGTTTTGGTTTTATTACTGAAGATGGATCAAGCGAAGATCACTTTGTACACATTTCTGGTTTAATCGATGAAATTCGTGAAGGTGATGTTGTAGAATTTGAACTACAACAAGGCAAAAAAGGATTGAACGCAGTAAATGTAAAAGTGATTTAATACTTACGGTACAACTTTTTTAAGACATAAACCCGTTCCTTTTGGAACGGGTTTTTTTATATCTGATATTTTTTTTGGCTATTGTAGGAAAAAAGATGGCTATTGTATAATTTTGTTTAACTTTTTACGCAACCGCATAAAGGATTTTTCATCTAAAGTCCAAAGCTTCCCCCACGAAGATAAGTTAACCTAACAACACTATACATGACCACATTTTTTGGGATTATTTTTCTTTTATTAGCAGTTAATGTTTTATTACTTACTGCAAGTGTAAATAGTGGTAAACCAAAACGTTAAAAAAAGTAGGGGATTTTTAGTGTAAGTTGTTTTATTTTTAAACCTTATACTAATGATGGTCTTTTTTTATACCATACTAATTTTAATGGGACTTAATGCGCTACTTTTATTGTTGAGCATAAATCGCACTAAATAAAAATGTGTTATTTCTATATATAGAAATAACACATTTAAACAGTTTAGCGAATAATTTGTAATGGGTTACAAATCCCCTATCTACTTAACTCCCATAAGTTCAACATCAAAAACCAGAGTTGCATTAGGTGGAATAACCCCACCGGCGCCGGTACTACCATAACCTAAATTTGATGGAATTACGAATCTCGCCTTTTCGCCGACAGACAATAAACTTATACCCTCGTCCCATCCCTGTATAACTTGGCCTACTCCTAATTTAAAACTAATAGGCTCGTTACGTTTGTAGGATGAGTCAAAAATCTGTCCGTTGATTAGAGATCCTTCATAATGAACAGAAACGGTCTTTCCCTTTTCCGCCTTAGATCCTTTTCCCTTTTGAATAATTTTATAGCGAAGTCCACTATTAGTTTCTTCAAAACCGGCAGCAATTTTGTCTAGTTCAGCCGCCTGATTTTTCTTTTCTTCAGCTAATCTTTTTGCACGGGAGCCTTCGAAGGTTCTAAATGCCTCAACGGCATTCCATTTTTCAGCCTTATCACCTACTCTAATAATCTCTAAACTATTTATAATATCACCCTGTGAAATAGCGTCCACAACTTCCTGACCTGATACCACATGACCAAAAACGGTATGTTTGTTGTCTAGCCAAGGTGTTGCCACATGTGTAATAAAGAATTGTGTTCCGTTGGTACCGGGACCAGCATTAGCCATGGAAAGTACACCAGGGCCACTATGTTTAAGATCTAAATGAAATTCATCATCGAACTTGTAACCCCCATCTCCTGTTCCTGTACCAAGAGGACAGCCACCTTGAATCATAAAGTCCGGAATTACTCTATGAAATTTTAAACCATCATAATACGGTTTCCCCTGAGGTTTTACCGAATTCTCTAAATCTCCTTCAGCCAAAGCCACAAAATTACCCACAGTCCCAGGGGTTTTATCGAAGGTTAACTTAACAATAATATCACCTTTTTTGGTATTAAATTTTGCGTAGATTCCGTCTTGCATAATACTTTTTTTTAATGAGGTGCAAAGCTAAGGATTTGTTTTGTTCTAAAAAAGATGTAATCCCTCAATAAATTTAACAGGAATAGCATCCATCAAAGAATCAAATACAGGATGATGCCCTTTTATTTCCCTTTAATCGTTGAAGAATTAGTCCCAACTCCATATGTGTCTACCAGGTAAATTAGACTAGCCATAGCGGCAGCTCCTAATTCCAGTTCCCGTTTATTTACATGCTCAAAAGTATCATTTGCTGCATGATGATGATCAAAATAACGTTGGGAGTCGGGTCGCAAACCTGCTAATACCATAGCTCCATTTTTTAAAGGGTTAATGTCCGCCCCGCTACCACCCCGAGAAAATGAGTGTATCAAATAAGGTTCAAATAAGGGTTTCCATTGTTGAATTTGTTCAAAATTGGCTTCCGAGCAATCAAATGAAAAACCTCTTGGAGTAAATCCTCCTGCATCACTTTCAAGCGCAAATACATGATTTTCATTTTTCTTTTTTGCCTCCGCTGCATACGCATTTCCACCTCTTAGACCATTCTCTTCATTCATAAAAAGTACAACACGAAGTGTTCTTTGGGGTCGGTAGCCCGTGAGTTTTAATAGTCGAAGTACCTCCATACTCTGAACGCAACCTGCTCCATCATCATGAGCACCATCACCCAAATCCCATGAATCCAAATGCCCACCAACGACCAGAACTTCATCTGGATAGGTAGTTCCTTTTATTTCCCCAATTACATTATAAGACTGTACATCATCGAATTGTTTGCAGTACTGCCTAAAATAGAACTGTATTCCCGGATTTAACTTTAAAGTGGTACTCAATAATTCTGCCCCATTAGTACTAATTGCGGCAGCTGGAATTCTGTCATTAACGGGGGTATCGCCATAACTCATGGAGCCTGTATGGGGTAAATCGTCCAGACGCAAATTAAGGGAGCGCACAATAACGCCAACAGCACCATATTTTGCGGCTTCGGCAGCACCTGAATAACGTTGATCAACACAGCCTGAATACGATTCAAAGGTGTTAATGTTCGTTGGATCCATAGGTTTGTTAAAAAAAACAATTTTACCTTCAACCTTAGCTCTTCCTAAATTAGGCAATTCTTCCACAGATTTCACTTCGATTACGCCAGCTTTCAACCCACCTACTGGAGTAGCCACAGAGCCTCCTAAAGCACAAATGGGAACATTGTTGGTTATTCCCGGATTACTTTCAATATAAGCAAATTCCGGCGCTCCTCTAACCCATTTAGGCACCATAACGGGTTGGAGCCATACCTGATCCAATCCCATGGCATCCAATTGTGTTTTAGTATATTCCACCGCTTGCTGCGCTTGAATGGAACCCGAAAGCCTGCCTCCTATCTGATTGGATAAATAATTTAACCAATCATATCCCTTTCCTTGTGTCAGTGCAGCATCATAAATAGCCTTTAACTGCTGTTTATCTGATTTTTGTCCGAAGGAAACTAGGGCGATAAAAAAAAATATAATGCTGATTTTTCTCATTCCTGCTCTAACTGATTTCTGTATTGCTCTAAATTAGCCTTTATTTTATCGTCTAACTCCGGCTCCCGGATATCTTTGTATTTTTTTAACTCTTTTAACAAAATAGAGGCAACTATATAACGTGCTGCGTCCTTATTATCCGCCGGTATAACATACCAGGGAGCATGAGGTTTAGAAGTTCTATTTATTGCTTCTTCATAACATTGTTGATAGCTGTCCCACATCTGTCGCTCTCGAATATCACCGGGGGAAAACTTCCAATTTTTTTCTTGAAGATCTAATCTTCGCAACAATCGCTTTTTTTGTTCCTCTTTGGAGAGATTCAAAAAGAACTTAAAGATGATTATTCCATTTTCAACACAATGGCTTTCAAAATTATTGATCTGTTCAAAGCGTTTATCCCAAAAACTCTGATCAATATCAGCAACACTATGAATTCCAGGAATATTTTCTGCCATAATAAATCCCGGATTTACTCTGGTAACCAAAACGTTTTCATAATGCGTTCGATTAAAAACCCCGAATTTGCCCTTGGAAGGCAACGCGATGTAGTGCCTCCATAAATAGTCGTGTTTTAATTCAAGCTCGGTTGGCACCTTAAAACTATGAACCACCACCCCGCGAACATTAAAGTCTTTAAAAACCTCTCTTATCATACTATCCTTTCCTGCAGTATCCATACCCTGAAGACATACAAGTACACCATATTTACTATGTGCATAGAGTACGTCCTGAAACTTCCCAAGTTCTTGTCTAACTTTTAAGAGTTCATTTTCCAGCTTTTTCTCTGAGGCGTTTAAATCTTCATTTGTAAGTCGTTCCGATAGTTGAAACGATTCTGTAATCTTATACGATTCAATTTTTAGGTTATCCATAGGCTAATTATACACAATGTAAAAGTCTTGTATTGCTAATATCACTAAAATTGATCTTACCTACAAGGAAATGACATTTTAAACCATATGCCTAATTGGTAAGCAGTTAAACGAGAAAATAGTTTGATCTCATTACTACTATCTAAATTTAACTTGTATTAGATCCTAAATGGTACACAACCAATACGTTATGGCATGAAAACAATTTGTTTCTGGCTGGGTTTGCTCCTATGTCTTCCTCTAATTTCATACAAAACCAGCAATGCCTGTGAATATGCCGGATCTAATTTGGGAGTTATAAAAAGACATACTGAAAAAGCTATTGAGGCAGATAGCCTTGGTATTACCAAATATTTTGCTTACAAAGCCTTGAATGCTATTGAAAAGTCAAAAACACAAATGGAAATCTGTGGTTGTGAGTATGCGATAGCCAATATAAAGGAAGGTTCTGAAAATTTGAAACGCGCTACCCGCATTTCTTCAATTCAAGGTAGTAAACTGCTTTTACAGCTTGCGCTTGAAAATTTTGAAGGTAGTTTAACGGCTATAAATAAGCATGACTCACATAATAACCATTTTAGAGGTGATATTCTTATTCTAAACACAAAAGATGGAATTGAAGAAAAACATACTATGGAAAAAGGAGACCTCAAAGCCTTAAAAGTAAAGATTGACCAAAGTTTGATTAATTTTGAAAATTCACTAAACGAAGTATTGCAATCTGTTGAATGTAAAGAGGCCTATACCTTTACCTCCAGAATTTACAACAACTGTGAAGAAGAATTGTTAAAACCGCACCTAACTGAAGGTAAAAAATACTACCACTTTAGAACACAACAAATCACTGGAGAGGCACTTCAAAAATTAGGAGATTGCCCCGATAAATGATTCTATTTACTAGCAAATAACTTTACATCCTCCTCTGTAACCTCTTTACCTCCTAATATAATAAGACGTTCCACCACGTTACGCAACTCCCTAATATTACCAGTCCAATCATATCCTTTCAAGAGGTTCACGGCACCGGAGGAAAAAGACTTGGGAACACTACCATGATCCTCAGCAATCTTTTCAACAAAATGTGCTATAAGCAATGGTATATCTTCTCTTCTCTCATTTAAAGTAGGAACCCTTATTAAAATTACAGCTAATCTGTGATAAAGATCCTCCCGGAACCTTCCTTCCTCCATCTCCTTCTTCAAGTCTTTGTTTGTGGCTGCTACTATTCTTACATCAACCGAAATATCTTTATCAGTTCCAACCCGCTGAATTTTATTCTCTTGTAGTGCCCGAAGTACCTTTGCCTGAGCAGACAGACTCATATCTCCAATCTCATCCAAAAAAATTGTCCCCTTATGAGCTGCTTCAAATTTCCCTGCCCTATCTTTTACTGCAGAGGTAAATGCTCCCTTTACATAACCAAAAAGTTCACTTTCTATTAATTCAGAAGGGATTGCTGCACAATTAACCTCAATAAATGGACCTGCATGACGATGACTTTTTTGGTGAATCCAATGTGCTACTAATTCCTTACCTGTGCCGTTTGATCCAGTAATTAGTACTCTGGCGTCTGTAGGCGCAACTTTTTCTATTATTTCTTTAATGGTACCAATTTCATTGCTTTCACCAATCATATCATAGTTCTTCCCGACCTTCTTTTTTAGAATTTTATTTTCTATTACTAATTCTTTCTTGTCTAGTGCGTTTCGGACAGTTGTTAATAGTCTATTTAAATCTGGTGGCTTGGAAATATAATCAAAAGCTCCCAAGCGCATTGTATTCACCGCAGTATCTAAATCGCCGTGTCCTGAAATCATTATAAAAGGAATTTCCGGTTTCATTTTCCTTGCAGCAACAAGTACTTCTACACCGTCCATTTTTGGCATTTTTATATCACAAAGCACCAAGTCATAATCTTCTTTTTTGACAAGCTCTAAACCCCGTAAGCCATCTTCTGCTTCTTCTACGCGATACGAATCGCTTTCTTCCGAAAGTATTTTTACCAACACCCTTCTAATAGCTGCCTCATCATCAATAACTAATATTTTTGACATTTTTATATTCCTTTTAAAGTCCAATTCTAAAACCCGTCCTAAAATAAAAAATGGGTTGTTTATTCAAGGCAAAAACTTCTTCCCTATTATTATTCCTTAAAACTCCGTCTTGCCATAACGTTCTTCCAATAACACCGTAGGCTGAAATATCCTTGGTAAACTTATATTGATATCCCAAAGTGGCCAAAACCAATACAGAAGAAACCGCAGCAGATACATTAGTATTAGGTAGCACAATTCCATTTTGAATATTTGCATAATGACCATCTAACATAACCTCAGATTGGAATAAATGTTTATTCTTAAAAAGATACTTGAGCCCTGTTTTGGGTACTCCCAGTATATATGACCAATTAGGATGGAAAAATTTTTCATAATATACTACAGGTAAAGGAATTTGAACAACGGCTGCGGAATTGTATGCAATTCCCAGCACCAATCGATATGGCTTATCAATATCTTTTTTCTCTTTAAATCCTCCAACAGTAAAATTCATAAACACGTCATCACTCTTCCAGCCTTCACTAAAGTTTGAAGCAACTCTGGGGGTTATAACTCCAATTAAACGCCAATCCTCATTCCATTTGTATACATATCCTATGTTTAGGTCTATTACATGAAGATTTTCGATATCATCATTCGTAAATGGCAATGACTCCGGAATAGTATATTTTATACCACTGTAATCCACTCCAACAACAAAAAAATGATCAGATTTTCCTTTTAAAGGTACATTTCCCAATATTTTAACTCGGGAATAACCCACTTCCGAGTCACCTCCCGGCACTGTCATGTATTCTACCCTTAGAATATCCGGACTTTGAGCAAAACCCATCACAGTTGCAAAAAGAAATATCAAACAATAATTTATTCCATTTTTCATAAATATGTAAACCCGTTAGTTAATAAATGTAAACTGTTCTCTTTATATTTATGAAACCAATACTATGTCTTACGTATATTCATGCTTAAAAGACACTTGAATAACCTAAAAAATACTTTTTAATTGTTTGCTATCAATATTTTAACCATTTGAATAACTCTTTATAACTCGGTTTTTTTCCGTACATTAAAATTCCCACTCTATATATTTTGGCAGCGAGCCATACAATCCCTATAAAAGTGATTATCAAAAGTGCAATAGAAGTGATTAATTGCCAAACAGGAACGCCACCTTCTCCGATTCCGCCCGGTAAACGCATTAGCATAACTATTGGAGATGTAAGAGGAAATAACGAGAAGGCAACTGCTATGGATCCGTGAGGATTTCCAAAAACGGAGAAGAAGCCAACATAAATGGCTAACATTAAGGGTAAAATAATTGGAAAAATAAATTGCTGTGTGTCTGTTTCGTTATCTACTGCTGCCCCTATAGCCGCATAGATGGAACTGTAAATTAAATACCCTAGGATAAAATAGATTACAAAAAAACAAATCAGCATGCCCCATGGAATTTTAAAAAGTTCTTGTGCATAAATTTGCATGGTTTCATTTCCCGATGGCAATTGAGCCATATTCGCCATGCCACCACCGGGTAGTGCCGGATTACTAGTTAAGCCGGATGGATCTATGTCAAAAATAAAAGTAACTACCAAAAGCAGTAAGGACGCTGAAACAATCCAAATTGCAAACTGAGTAACCCCAGCCAACGAGGTGCCTATAATTTTTCCCAACATCAGCTGAAAAGGTTTTACAGATGATATAATCACTTCTATAATCCTACTTGTTTTTTCCTCTATAACACTTCGCATTACAAAGCCACCATAAATAATGATAAACATCATAATTAAATAGCCAAAACCTCCTCCTATAAATGCCTTTATTTCATTAATTCCCTTTATGTTCTGCTGCCCTGAAAAGGTGGCCGTATTCATTTCATAGTTTCCATCTACAGTAGCAAAATCTTCAGTAGATACTCCCAGATCTTGAAGTCGCTTTTGACGTAGTCGTGTTTGAAAAATACTTTCTAACTTATCCAAAATTGAAGTACTTGGAGCTTCCTTCGTGTAAAAAAATGACCTATTTGCAACCAGCTCTAAATCGGTTTCATCAGGGATGTAAACCAAACCATAAAAGCCCATTTTTAAAGTTGAATCTTTAGCAGTTTCCAAGTCGATTCCTTTGAAATTTACAAAAGAGGTTTTTTCGGTCGAGAGAAAATCATTCTGAAGATAATCGCTTTCATTTAAAACTCCTATAACCCGTTTTTCACTGTCATTAACTTTAGTTAAAAATGCTATAAGCACCACCATCCCAACCATAAGGATTGGGCTTAAAAAGGTCATTATTACAAACGATTTATTACGAACCTTGGCAAAATACTCACGTCTTATAATTAGTCCTAATTTACTCATTGTCGCTGCTTTGAACATTATATATAAATATTTCGTTTGCAGTTGGAATATTTTCCTTAAAATGATTAATATTTCCCAAAGTAGCTAAATACCCTAAAAAACTACCAGTATCATTGGTGGGAAGCTTTACCGTAAAGTCCAATTGATTTTCTAAGGGAGAATGGTTAATCTTTGTCAAGGTAAACTTGGATTTCAAATCATTCAAAGGAAAAGCTCCATTTGCCAATTCTAGGCCTACTTCGAAACTATTGTTTTTATATGCCTTCTTAATATCGGACAATTTACCGTCTAAAATTTTCTCTGATTTATGAATTAGTGCAATGTATTCGCATAATTCTTCTACAGATTCCATTCTATGTGTGGAGAAAATAATGGAAGTTCCATCTTCTTTAAGCTTGAGAATTTCGTCTTTAATTATGCTTGCATTAATAGGGTCAAAACCACTGAAAGGCTCATCAAAAATAAGTAATTTAGGTTTGTGCAATACCGTAACAATAAACTGAATTTTTTGGGCCATCCCCTTGGAAAGTTCTTGAATTTTTTTGTTCCACCAATCTCCAATTTCAAATCTATCGAACCAAAAATTTAAACGCTCTTTAGCCTCCGATTTGCTAAGTCCTTTTAACTGCGCCAAATAAAGAACCTGCTCACCCACTTTCATGCTTTTGTACAATCCTCTTTCTTCCGGCAGATAGCCAATTAAAGAAATATGATGTGGGAGTAGTGGCTGCCCATCAAAAAAAATTCTGCCTTGGTCGGGGTATGTTATTTGATTTATAATTCGGATTAAAGTTGTCTTGCCAGCACCATTGGGACCTAACAAACCATAAATACTATTTTTAGGAATTTCCAAAGATACTTTGTGCAGTGCCACATGGTCACCGTATTGTTTGGTAACCGCATCGGCAACTAAAATATTATTCATTCATGCAATTTTTTCAAAGATATAGAATTGCTTTAAAAGACGTTTGCCTTTTATTAAAAAACAAAACCCACCCTTAACGAATTAAGGATGGGAAAAAAATTGCTATGAAAAAGAAAATTAATATTGGTCGCCCAATATTAATTCAAATATACACTTTTTATTTAATTATAAAAGTATATCTGTTTAAGAGAACATATCTTTAACTTTTTCAAAGAAAGATTTATCTGATTTTTCCGGTTTAGGAAGAAAATTTTCATGTTGCTGCATCCGTTCAAAAAAGTCTCTTTGTTCTTTAGTAAGCTCTTTTGGAGTCCAAACATTTACGTGAACCAGTAAATCTCCAGCTCCATACCCATTAAGACTTGTAATTCCCTTTCCTCTTAGACGAAGTATTTTCCCGGATTGCATTCCCGGTTCCAACTTTATTCTAACCTTACCGGTAACGGCATCTATTTCTTTGGAGGTACCCAATACGGCCTCAGAGATACTTACATACAAATCGTAATGCAAATTATCTCCTTCCCTTTTTAATGTTTCATGCTCTTCTGTTTCAATGGCCACTATTAAATCTCCCGGAACACCATTTCCGGGTGCGTCATTTCCTTTTCCGGGAACCTTTAACTGCATTTCACTTTCTACACCACCTGGTATTTTTATGGAAACGGTTTCTTCACGCAAAACAAGACCTTGTGCATCTGCATCATGAGGTCGTTTGTCAATAATTTGCCCGGTTCCGGAACAGTTGCTACATGCAACCGCAGTCTGCATTCTTCCTAAAATGGTATTGGTAATCTTTGTTACCTGACCAGCCCCATTACAAGTAGAACATGTTTTATAAGTAACACCATCAGCCTGAACCTTCCTGCGAACTTTAACTTTCTTTTCTACTCCGTTGGCTATTTCCTCTAAGTTAAGCTTTACACGAATTCTAAGGTTACTCCCCTTGACTCTTCTTTGGCCACCACTACTAAATCCACTGAAACCACTAAATCCCCCACCAAACGCACCTCCAAAAATATCTCCAAACTGACTGAAAATATCTTCCATATTCATGCCACCTCCACCGAAGCCATTGCCACCTTCAAAAGCAGCATGCCCGTACTGATCATAACGCGCTTTTTTATTAGGATCACTCAACACTTCATAGGCCTCTGCTGCTTTTTTGAACATTTCCTCTGCCTTAGCATCTCCGGGATTCTTATCTGGATGGTATTCGATGGCTTTTTTCCGATAGGCTTTCTTTATATCCACCGCTGAAGCACCCTTGTTTATACCAAGGATATCATAATAATCTTCTTTCATCTGTTAACCTTCATTTGTTTTTGGTCATGGTTTGATCGTTCTTAACGCAGGGTTGAACTTCGCTTCTAAATTCAGCTTTGTTTATCAAGGTGATTGTTAGTAGCTTCTCTTATTTACCAACAACCACTTTTGGGTGGCGAATTATTTTATCTCCCAGTTTATAACCTTTTTCTATCACATCTATAATTTTACCCTTTAATTTCTTATCCGGTGCCGGTATTTGGGTAATAGCTTCATGAGCATCTGCATCGAATGTGTCACCTGCATTAGCATCTACTTCTTGTAGTCCTTTGTTTTTTAAAGTTTCCTTTAATTTATTGTTAATGAGCTCTATACCCATGAACAAGGTCTTATCATCCCCTTTGGAAAGTTCCTTTAAGGCTCGTTCAAAATCGTCCAATATGGGTAGTAAAGAAACTAATACCTCTTGCCCCGCTGTTCTAAAAAGCTCAATACGTTCTTTAGAGGTTCGCTTTTTATAGTTCTCAAATTCTGCGAATAGCCTTAAAAACTTATCTTTTTCTTTGGCCACATCTTCTTTGAGTTGTTCTATTAATTGAGTTTCCTCAGGAGAAGTTTCAACCTCGCTTACCGTCCTTGTTTCCTCCATTTCTAAAGCCTCATTAGTTCCATTATCAGAACCAACTTCTTCAAAATCTTCAATCTTATTTTTTTTGCTCATTATGTATTCTACTTTTGTACTCGATTTTCAAGTGGCAAAAGTACTGCCAATTCTTTAGAAATGTCAAAATGTCATCAAACTTTGCAAAAAAAAATCCGCGAGATGCGGATTATTAGAAAATCTTAAGTAATATTAAATGATAATACAACTATACTAGTAACCATTAATGGAATTAATGGTCTCAGGTGTTTCCTCAGTACTGTGTTGCTTATAAATCTCTTCTAAAGCAACACAAACATTAGGATACTGAAAGTTGAAGCCTTCCTCCTCCATTTTTTTGGAGCTTACCCGCTGGCTTGCAAACAAAATATAAGACATTTCACCCAGTATTGTTTCCATAACAAACTCAGGGATATTTGGAAGAATTAAAGGTTTGTCTCTCATTTTTGCGACTTGTTTAGTCAGCTTATTGTTGGTAACCGGATTTGGAGAAACGCCATTGAAAATGCCCTCTAGTTTATTTTTGATTATAAACAAAAATATTTCAGCTAAATCCTTTATATGAATCCAAGATTGCCATTGCTCACCTGTGCCAAAAGCTGCTCCTACATAATTTCTTACTGTTTTATCAATTTCGGGCAAAGCACCACCTTGCAATGATAATACCAAGCCTATTCTTACCTTAGCAACAGGAATGCCCAGTTTAGTAAAACGATCTGCCTCTTCCTCCCAAAATTTTACTACCTCACCCAAAAAACTGGAATCGGTCTTACGCTCATCTTCCGTGTAATAATGGTCCAAAGAATTAGGATAGATACCGATAGCTGACGCGGACACAAAAGAGGTTAGTTTACTACGATCAGTACGCTCTAAACCATTGTAAAGGGTTCTCAAACTGGATATCCTGCTATTTAGAATTTCCTTTTTATAAGATTTGGTCCATCTTTTGGATATACTTGATCCTGCCAAATTAATAATCGCGGTGACACCTTCAAAACAATTTAAATCAATTTCGTTAATACCCGGATTCCAATAGAAGCCTTTGTACGAAGGTGTAGATTTAATTTTGTCTTTACTGGTAGTTAAGTAATTGACAGGGATATTTTCTTTAAGACATAAGTTTACCAAAGCCTCTCCCACCAAACCCGTTGCACCCGTAATTAATACCTTCATGCCTGCTTTTTTTTATAAAGGTATACCTTTTTAAATACGGAGTAAAGAGGTTTAGTTTCGATTTAACACTGTTCGTTAACTTTAACTTAATATTCTTACGCGGTTAATTTAATGACGATTCACTTAGCAGTTGCAAGCTTTGTCGCACGAAGCATTTCTCTTTTTCCAGGTGGGCCGGGTAAACGTTCTACGGTAAAACCAACTGCCAGCATAGCTCTCCTGACGCTGCCCTTCGCGGAGTAGGTCACTAAAATTCCATTTTCGTTTAGTGCTGCAAACATTTTAGCGAATACTACTTCGGTCCATAATTCCGGTTGCACTCGGGCTCCAAAAGCATCAAAATATATTAAATCAAAGACTGCTTTATCCTGAATATTCAAAAAATCCTTTTGTTGTTTCTGAAGTCTAAAGTTATCCTCCAAATCAATCCACACTTCCCAAGGAGATTGGTGCATTTTCAAATAATGTTTATCTACCTCTTTTGCATCCAATTGTTCTATATAGTTGAGCTGGGATAACTCTTGTTGCGTAACAGGGTAGGCTTCCACTCCGGTGTAAGAAACTACCAAATTTCGTTTTGTACTCTCTAATAGGGTTATTAAGGCATTTAATCCCGTACCGAAACCAATTTCCAAAATACTAAGCGACCGGTTTGAAAAAAGACTAAGACCTGAAGCAATAAAAACGTGGTAAGCCTCCTGAATTGCACCATGTTTGGAATGGTACTGTTCGTTCCAGTTAGTAATTTGTATGGTTTTAGAACCATCTGAGGTTATAATTATCTTGCGCTTCACCTCTATTTTAAAAGTAAAACACCATTTGCCTCAAAACCATATGTTTTTTTTGGACTAACTATCTGCGCTATTTCTTCCTGAGATTTTCCACCATCAACAGCATAGTGTCTTTGGTCGTCAACCGTCATTTCTTCAACAAAGCCTAAACCGTCTAAAATAACTTCTTTTCCTACAACATCTTTTGGCACAAAGAAACCATAATCCTTAAATGTAACCATTGCCTCGTTTCCGTCTTGTAATTTCACCTTCATCCAACACCCTTTTGCCTTACAGACATCAATTACAGTGGCGGTAAATTTAGTTTTAAGCGTATCCTCAGGCTTCAAATTTTTATAATTCTTCCACATCTGCGAGTGAGAAATTGCACCATCTGCTCCAATAGCCATACCAAAAGACTCATATTCTTTTTTTTCGGTTTTACACGATAGTATAAAAACCATAAGAAATAGAACTAAGTTAAACTTTCTCATACCTATAATTTTTAGTTTAAGACTACAAAACTGGTCAATTTTAAACAAAAAAAGAAGAGTCCATACTGAATATTCATTAATTTTACTCTTTTAAATAGAATTGGAAATGAATACAACTGTAGCCAATATTAGTATTGAAAAGGCAAAAACCTCAAAAATAGAGCAGGTAGATTTTAATAATTTATCCTTTGGAAGTGTTTTCGCAGACCACATGCTTGTCTGCGATTACAAGAATGGCGTTTGGGAGACTCCTAAAATTATACCTTATCAAGCCATAAGTTTGGATCCTTCCGCCAAAATATTTCATTATGGCCAGTCCATTTTTGAAGGAATGAAAGCGTATAAAGATGAAGCGGATTCCATTTGGCTTTTTAGACCTTTGGATAATCACAAGCGTTTGAATATCTCTGCCAAACGAATGGCCATTCCGGAATTGCCTGAAGAAATTTTTATGGATGGTCTTAAAACCCTTTTACAGTTAGATAGTGAATGGATTCCCAAAACTAAAGGTAGTTCCTTGTATATTCGTCCTTTTATTTTTGCGTCCGGTAGGGGATTCCACGCCTCACCTGCAGATGAGTACAAATTTATTATAGCATGTGCTCCATCGGGTGCTTATTTTTCGGGTAAAGTAAAAGTACTTATAGAAGAAAAATATTCAAGATCTGCTAACGGGGGGGTTGGCTTTGCCAAAGCAGGGGGTAACTATGCCGGGCAATTTTACCCTACACAACTAGCAGTTGCCAAGGGTTATAACCAGGTTATATGGACCGATGACAACACCCATGAGAATATTGAAGAGGCGGGGGCAATGAATATTTTTGTTCGTATTAAGGATACATTGATAACAGGACCCACAAGTGACCGAATTCTTGATGGAATTACTAGAAAAAGTATTTTAGAATTGGCAAAAGACCAAGGAATACCTACAGAAGTACGAAAAATAACAGTAACAGAAGTAGTTGATGCTGCAAAAAATGGAACACTGAAGGAAATGTTTGGAGCAGGCACAGCTGCGGTTATTTCACCAATATCTACTTTTGGCTACAAGGGCATTGATTATGATTTACCGGAACTATCAGCGAGTTACGCATCACTTCTAAAGACCCAGATTACTAATATACAATACAATCTTTCTGAGGATAAGTTTGGATGGCGCTATAAAGTGAAGTAGCCACCTGTAGAGGTTAAAAGCACCTCAATGACTGAGGAGCTTTTAACTTTCTAAAACACCTTTAATGTTGGGTTTAAAATAATTGGGCCCTTTAAGAACTTTACCATCTTCCCTATAAATGGGTTTCCCGTTGCCATCTAATTTACTCATATTGCTGCGTTGAATTTCTTCAAAAACCGCCTCTATTTTATGCTGCATTCCATGCTCTAAAATAGTGCCACATAATATATATAGCATATCTCCCAATGCATCTGCAATCTCAACAATATCATTTTTATTGGCTGCTTCAAGATATTCCTTATTCTCCTCGTCCATCAAATTAAAACGAAGCAAATTTTTATTACTCCCCAGATCTGCCTTTAAGGTATCAGAAACCCCCAAACCAAAAGACCTATGAAACTGTTCTACGGCACCAAGTTTACGCTTCATTATTCTATATTTTAATTTAGCTTTGCGTAAAAATAAAAATATGTTCAGTACTGGACAATTAATTTTCGCAGCCTTTTTTACGCTGATTTTCATAGGCATAATCGCTTACACCTATAAAAAGGACGTGAAATTACATTCTAAAAACTACAAGGGTGTTAAGTGGATAGCGGTATTTTTTATCATTTTTATAGCTATTCTGTTTATAATTAAGTTTTTTCTTAAAAATTAACCTAAAAATAATATAGACCACAAAAATTAACGTTTTCACAACAAAACCGCTTTTCTTTACGTATAAGATAAGAAAAGACGTACTTTTGCGTTATACAACTATATATATCCGATAAATGGTTACTTTTCTTAGCATTCTATTAACATTACTGGTACTAAATGCTGTTCTATTGCTGGTGAGTGTAAACCACAATACTCCGAAAGAAAAATCGGCTTCCAAGCTAATTACCAGACCTACTACAGAAATGTATACTCCAGATTTTATACTTCCAAAGTATAAAAAAGCAGTCTAGTTTTTTACCTTTATGGTATGAAACAACTGTTATTCATTTTTTTTGGTGGAGGTATCGGTAGTATTATACGATTTCTTATCAGCAAAACTCTTAACCCTCTTTTTCAAAACTTTTATTTAGGTACTTTTTTAGTTAATGTTTTAGGATGTTTGCTTTTAGGATTTCTAATTGGTCTTCCGGTTAACACTAATTATCTCACCCAAAATCAGCTTTTACTGCTTACAGCAGGTTTCTGCGGCGGATTCACAACCTTTTCTTCCTTTGCGCTAGAGAACCATACATTACTTAAATCAGGAGACCTATTTCATTTTGTCTTGTATACTTTTCTAAGCATATTAACTGGCATTCTCTCCATAGGTTTAGGGCTTTGGCTTTCCAAATTGTTATAATTTAAACAATACCTTCCTCTTTTCTTAAATTTAAATAATATTTTACTTTTCGTGTTATTTATTAAACAATATTCAATGTATTAACGCTTTAGCGGCAATTAATTTCAATATTTTTTCAATTCTTATGTGAAAAAATCATTGAATATCTATTTTTTAAAAAATATTTACCATATACCCTTAATATTTTAGGGTATAAATTATCATTTAAATAAAAATCGATATAGATACCCTATAATTTATGGGGTCTTAAATTTTTTAACATACTTTTACGACCATAAATCAAATTAATTATGAAAAAAATCGAGGCAATTATTAGAAAATCAAAATTTGATGATGTTAAAAAAGCATTGCATCAAATAGAGGTGAACTTTTTTAGTTACTGGGATGTAACAGGCGTTGGGAATGAGAAACAAGGTCATGTGTACCGCGGTATTTCCTACAGCACATCAGATATTCAAAGACGATATCTGGTTATTGTTGTGTCTGATGAATTTTTAGACAAAACAATTAGCACCATTTTAGAATCCGCCAATACAGGTAACGTTGGTGATGGTAAAATCTTTGTTTCTGATATGCTAGATGCGTATCGCATAAGAACCAAAGAAAATGGTCACGCAGGTATCAACTAGTAAACTTAACTAACTAACAAAACATTATAATATGGACGCAGGATTATTTACAGCTAACAATTTATGGATGATGGTGTGTACGGCTCTCGTATTCTTCATGCATTTGGGATTCTCTTTTCTTGAGATTGGTCTTACCAGACAAAAAAACACAATCAATATTTTATTTAAAAATGTTTTCATTATATGTATCGGGCTTCTTTTGTATTACATAGGAGGTTTTAACCTTATGTATCCCGGCGACTTTAATGGCTTTTTAGGATTTGCAGGCTTTGGTTTGGATGCTCCTTTGGATGCCGAAGGCGCATTAGATCTTACTTATAATGAAGGATATACTTATTACACTGATTTCCTTTTCCAAGCCATGTTTGCTGCCACAGCCGCTACAATTGTTTCGGGAGCAGTAGCAGAACGTATTAAAATAGGTCCATTTATGATATTCACTATCATTTATGTTGGACTTGTATATCCAATTGTTGGATCATGGCAATGGGGTGGTGGATTCTTATCTTCCCTTGGTGGTGAAGAAGGTGGCTTCCATGATTTTGCGGGTTCTACCTTAGTACACTCTGTAGGAGGTTGGGGAGCTTTAATAGCCATTTATTTGCTAGGCCCACGTATTGGCAAATTTAATGGAAAAACTAATGCTATTCCAGGTCACAACATTCCTTTGGCTACAGCGGGTGTTTTAATTCTTTGGTTAGGATGGTTCGGATTTAACGGTGGTTCGGTATTATCCGCAGATCCTGCCGGAACTTCTCTTGTGCTTGTTACTACTTCCTTAGCGGCAGCAGCCGGTGGTGTTGGAGCGTTTATTTTTTCAACCCTTTTGTACAAGAATTATGACTTAACCATGTTTCTAAATGGTATTTTAGGTGGGTTAGTAGGTATTACTGCCGGTGCGGATTTAATGTCGCCTTTTGAATCTATAATAATAGGTTTAATTGCCGGGGTAATCATAGTCCTTGGAGTAGCCTTAATTGATAAACTTAAATTGGATGATCCTGTTGGTGCAGTTGCGGTTCACTTAATCTGTGGTATCTGGGGAACTCTGGCTGTTGGTATTTTTGGTGCCAAAGCCGGTGGAGATCAATTTCTATATCAATTAGCGGGTGTAGGTGCGGCAGCTACTTTCTGTTCTATAAGTGCATTCATAATCATTTTTGCTCTTAAGAAAACTACAGGGATACGAGTTTCCAAAGAAGAAGAATTGGAAGGCTTGGACTTGCATGAACACGGAATGGATGCTTATGCAGACTTTAGAATGAACCAGCATTAATAACATATAAAAAACGGAGCGTTTTGCAGAACGCTCCGT
>JBGTEN010000010.1:0-1958 GCA_041747755.1 Arenibacter sp.
CGATAGTATTAACTGTTTAACCTTAAAAATTAGTATTATGAACGCACTTAGAAACAAAGTACAGTTGATTGGAAACTTGGGTAACGACCCTGAAATTGTAACTCTAGAAAAGGGTAGTAAATTGGCAAAATTCTCTATTGCCACAAACGAAACGTACAAAAACGCCAAAGGCGAAAAGGTAACCGACACCCAATGGCACAACGTAGTTGCCTGGGGTAAAACCGCAGAGCTGGTAGAAAATTATCTTACCAAAGGCAAAGAAGTGGCCATAGAAGGCAAACTTACTAACCGCTCTTACGAAACCAAGGAAGGAGAAAAGCGGTATATCACTGAAGTAAAATGCAATGAAATTTTACTTATCGGGAAACCATAAAAGCAAATTAATAGTCTACAAAAAAGCACCGATTTTTCGGTGTTTTTTTAATTTATGCTACTCGCCGCAACAAGTCATAACAAGGACAGCGTCCGCAGCGTTTCGATTCACTTTTTTCATATTTTTCGCAACACTTGGTTTTACACTTGTCAGGAATACGTTTCTGTAGTGCCTTCCGCTCAAGCTTCTTTAAAGAATCTTTAGATTTTTTACCTTCTGTTGCGTTCTTTTTCTTCTTACCCATGCCAATAGTAAAAGCATGGCGCTAAACTAATTATTTTAATTCAATCTAAATAAAGAATTTTGTTAAATTTATGGAGCCGGTTTGGCAGCGGCACTATCTGCTGTTATTTGCTGCACATCACGGTCAAAAAGATACAAACCTCCTTTATCGTTTCCGATAAGGTTTATCTTATCAAGAATGGTGCGGGCCAATGCTTCTTCTTCAATCTGCTCAGCCACATACCATTGTAAAAAATTATGCGTGGCATAGTCTTTTTCCTGTAAAGTAACATGCACCAGTTCATTAATACTGTTCGATACAAACTGCTCATGCTCATACAATTCTTCAAACATTTTTTGGAAAGAAACGAAGTCGGTTTTTGGCGCTTTTAGGTCAGACACATATGCCTGTCCGCCACGTTCGTTAACATACTTTATCAATTTTAGCATATGCATACGCTCCTCATCTGAATGAGTGTACATAAACCGGGCAATGCCTTCCAACCCTTTTACTTCTGCCCAGGAAGCCATGGACAAATATACCTGTGAGGATTCTGCCTCTATACGAATCTGATCGTTTAATACTTTTTCTAATTTTTTGGATAACATCTTTTTGTTTTTTTATAAAGTTACAAAGAATGGAAAGCCGGATAAAGGAATTGCAGCGAAAATAAAGCAACAAAACAAGTCCTTAAAATTAGTTAACTGTTTCCCCATTTATTACACCACTTTCATCTGGATTTACAAACACCAATTTCCCATCACTGTTTTCTGTCATTAAAATCATCCCTTCACTGACTACACCACGGAGTTCCCTTGGCGCCAAATTAATTAGCACACTTACTTTTTTACCTATAATGTCTTCAGGACTGAAACTTTCCGCAATGCCGGAAACTATAGTACGGGTATCCAGACCGGTTTCTACTTTTAAAACTAAGAGTTTCTTGGCTTTTGGCATTTTTTCCGCTGCCACTATAGTACCAATGCGGATATCGAGCTTCGAAAAATCATCGAAACTAATAGTCTCTTTTTGTGGTGTAATTACTTTGTTCATGGTTTCATTTGCTTTTTTTGTAGCTGTAAGTTTATCCAATTGAGCCTGAATGGTTTCGTCTTCCACTTTGCTAAAAAGTAATTCTGCCACTTGAATCTGATGTCCGGGAGCGACTAGTATTTTTGTATTGGAAACTGCTTCCCAGCTCAATTTAGTATGTGCTGTAAAACCCAACATTTTGTTCAGTTTATTTGAAGTGAAGGGTAAAAAAGGCTCACTCAATACAGCTAGTGCGGCAGCAATTTGGAGAGCAACAAACATTACGGTTTTTACCCGTTCCTCATCTACTTTGATCATTTTCCAAGGCTC
>JBGTEN010000011.1:0-1639 GCA_041747755.1 Arenibacter sp.
TGGAGTTACCTAATGCCTACATTACCGGAATCATTATTGCCTTGGTTGGCGTCTGGGTATTTTTTATTGCTAAGGTAAGAAAGGAATATTACAGAACCTTTCGGGCCAACCTAACCTTAATTACAGATACATCGGAAAAACCAAAACCTACACCCAAAAAAGTTTCGGTTGTAAAAGGTATGAAAAGTGTATTTCAGCATGGTTCAGAGTCTCAGATTCTTTTTATGTTGAAGAAATTGCTTGAGATTAATGACAAGCGTTTTGTGGAAGATGTTCAAAAACTCTTGTCGCATCCTTCAAACAAGGTACGCACGGCCGCTATACAGAATATGTATTTTCTAAATAGCGACTCCGTGGTGACAGAAGTATCAGATTTGTTGAATTCCCATGATGATGAACTCATACTGGCAACGTTAGAATATGTGCTCTTGCACGCCAGCCGAAATAGTAATTTTGTTTATGATACCTATCTGGACCATAGAAATAATCAAATTTCCAATGCCGCTTTGTTTTGTTTAGCACGTGAGTCTCGTGATAATCCAGAGTTACAGGAGGCCTATCAATTAAAAGAACGTATTATCAGGAAAATTGAGCGTTTTCAGGAATCCCCGAACGAACTGTCTTCCTTAAAAATGCTCATTCAGATTATCGGGGAGGCAAACCTTCCAGATTATAATTACTTTCTACTTGCTCAACTGAAGCATAAGAAACCAGAGGTGATTCTAACGGCCATAACTGCAGTAGGAAATACGAAATATAGTAGTCTTGCTTCTGAACTTTTAATTTTTTTGCCTGATAAAAAATATAGAAAGACAACCGAAGAAGCGCTGCTAAATTATGGGGTCCAAATCTTACCCGTGCTCCGTAAAACCGTAACTGAGCGTTTGGAAAACATCGAAGTGTGTCGTTACATTCCTATGGCCATGGAAGCATTTAACAGTCAGGAAGCCGTGAACGAATTGTTGCAATTACTATCTGATACCGATCTAACCATTCGCTTGGAAGTTATTCGCTCCTTGAGTTCGATCCGGATGAAATCGCCCCAGTTAAAGTTTAACCAATACAAAGTGGTGGCTACCATTTTTGATGAGTGCAGGCTGTATCATCAAACCTTATCCGCCATGCACACGCAAATTATTATTTCGTACAGAAACCGGAAAAGAACGAAGCTACCTGTAAGTGATGAAGAGCGCGATGCCCGTGCCAGTTTATTGGAGCTGCTTGAAAGGCGACTAGAGGCCGGACTAGAGCGTATTTTTAAGCTTTTAGAGCTCAAATACCGTCAAAAGGATGTGGAGATTGCCTATGCGGGAATCAGAAGCCATAAACAAGAGGCACAGGCTAATGCTATTGAGTTTTTAGATAATTTATTGACGGGCGACTTAAAAAAGAAATTACTCCCGATTATTGAGGACACTGTTCTGGATATTACATCAGAAGAAGGATTACAACATATAAAACATAGAATTCCGTCGGAAATGGAGTGTTTTCAATTGTTGCTGGATGCCAATGATTTAAAAATAAAACTCGCCGTGCTTTATCTAATACGGAAACAAGGTGACCAAAAATATCTTCCCTTGGCAGAAAAATATATAGATAGCGACGACCTTAAACTGCGAACCTTTGCTATAGAGGCCAT
>JBGTEN010000012.1:0-1998 GCA_041747755.1 Arenibacter sp.
TTATTAAAAATAGGGTTTTTAGTATTTCCGGCAAGACCCTTTAAAATATCCTTTACAGAAATTTGAAGCGTTACATTAATACCGCCTTTTAAATCCAAACCTTTGTTGAGTTCTTTTTTCTTGGCATCATCATAAGAAGTAAAACCAAAAATTGGATTTTGACCAACTGAGTCTAAGTACTTGGCTTCCATCGCCTCCCTTTTAGCTACATAGTCCGCCTCTGATACTGCGATGTTTTTGGCAGCAAAAACTTTTGCATCTTTCTCCACTTTGTTGGCAATAAAAGTGTAGGATAGTTGGTATATGCTGACAATCCCAAACAAGAAAGCAAAAAGCTTTATAAGTCCTTTATTTTGCATTGATTAATTATATTAAGTGATGGTTTTTTTAAACAGCGTGCAAATATATCATTTCCGATAGGAATTGACAATATATTTATCGGTTTTATAAAACTAAGGCGTTGGTCTCATTCCCACCCCGAAACGCCCAGTTGGAATAGAGACAAACGCCCTAATTTATATAATTTAAAGATAATTTAGAATTGTAAAAGGGCATTTACGCTTCGAACACCCGAAGCACTTTCTTTCATTTTAGCCTTTTCTGAGTCATCCAACTCTATTTTAACCAAACTTTCTATTCCATTTTTACCAATAACAACCGGTACGCCAAGACATATATCTTCTAAATCGTATTCACCATTTAAAAGGACAGAGCATGGAAAAATTTTCTTTTGATTACAGGCAATTGCCTGAGCCATGGCAGATACCGCAGCTCCAGGAGCATACCAGGCGCTTGTTCCCAAAAGGGCCGTCAGGGTAGCGCCACCTACTTTGGTTTCTTCTGCTACTTTTTCAAGGCGTTCTGCAGATAGAAATTCTGAAACTCTTATGCTATTTCTAGTTGCATGTCTAGTTAGTGGTATCATGCCGGTATCACTGTGTCCGCCAATCACCATTCCATCAACATCAGATATTGGAGCATCCAAAGCTTCTGCCAATCGATATTTAAATCGAGCACTATCCAATGCTCCACCCATTCCTATAATCTTGCTTTTTGGGTGCTTAGTGGCTTTGTGTACCAAATACGTCATGGTATCCATAGGATTACTTACCACAATAAGGATGGTATTGGGAGAATGCTCCAACAAATTTGTTGCAACAGTTTTTACTATCCCCGCATTAATTCCTATTAGTTCCTCTCTTGTCATTCCTGGTTTACGAGGAATTCCCGAGGTAATAATTGCAATATCACTATTTGCTGTTTTGGAATAATCTCCTGTAATTCCGATAATCCTGGTATCAAAACTATTTAAAGAACCGCATTGCATTAAGTCCATTGCCTTACCCTCTGCAAAACCTTCTTTAATGTCCAGTAAAACAACTTCAGAGGCAAAATTTTTGATGGCAATATACTCGGCACAACTTGCACCAACAGCACCTGCTCCCACTATTGAAATTTTCATTCTATTGAGTTTTTAATTAATTGATAAAGTCCAAAAATACTGAATTTTAAAGGAATTTTAGAACTCAAATTCTACTTAAATTGAAAAGCTTTAAAAGAGACATTTTTTAAAAATTGAACAGTCAAAAAAATACAGTAGTGTTAATAAAAATGACACTTCAACGAAAATTAGCCAATAAGGATGTTCTACATCGGATTCTTACAATACTGTACAGCCTCTTGACGTTAGCATCCTAAGATCCCAAATCTTATAAACCTACTAGAATGAAAAAGCTCTTTTCGCTCCTAACAATTATTGGTATTATATCAACAAGTAATTGTTCCAGAATTCCTGAAAATAATGATCCTGTAATTGGTATTTGGTCTAAAATAGATGCCGCTAATTTAAAGGGCACAGAAAGTACATCCGTAAAACAAGAATGGATTTTTAACGACGCCTACTTAGGAAGATACCATAGTTATGAGAATAAAGCGCTTGAGGTTAAGACGGATTTTAAATGGATTCGTGACAAAGAAGTATACATCATCTCTTATCCC
>JBGTEN010000013.1:0-14269 GCA_041747755.1 Arenibacter sp.
ATACAGCATTACAATCACTGCTGTTTTCGAATTGTACAACAAATTATAGCAACTTTGATTGGTATAATGGAATTCAAAAAGCGGATAGCAAAAATTTGGTAGACTTTAAGAGTCAAAATTGTACCTCCTTAGAATTTAAAGTATTACTTCTCAATATTGTTCTCAACGATATTATTCAACAAAAATCTCATTGGATTTAATGTAACTGACTTATAACAGTCGAGTCTTAATTTCAAATACCTTCTTACTTGAGGGTAATTAATCACATTAAATTTTTTATAATGAGAGTAAAAAAATTATTATATTTTTTTATGCTATTGCTTTTTATAATGATTGCCGCTATAGTTCCCTTTCCTATTAACTTTTATAAAAAGGATAATTTACCAAAATATACAATAGAACAAATTGACAAAAAGGAAGAAGAGGACGAGGAAGGAGATGACTATCAGGCATTTTCGTAAACAAACATAATACAACACAAGTAGCCCTTCCTCCATAGGCGGACAGGGTACTCAAGCTGTAAAAGGTCAAAAAATGAAATGGAATAGCTCCCTATTTCTAAATCAGTTTTATCACTCTTTCTCATCAAAAAATAAGGTTTTGCAAATACAGAATTTGTCATACTATTTGTGGTATACGCTTTAAAATGAGAATTTTAATACTTAAATTCCACCTCTAAAAAAAATCAATCATGAAAAGCAAACTCCTATTATCAGTTTTACTTTTATTCATAGGTCTGACAGGATTTGGTCAGGAAATGCCATCCGAAAAAACCAAAGAGAAGAGTTCTGCAGTTTTGGAAAAAGGATTGATTAAAGTGTCCATCATGTACCCTTTTGCAGAAGGCAACACCTTTGATATGGAGTACTATGAAACCAAGCACATGCCTATGGTAGCCGGGTTTTTAGGATCCAATTTGGTAAAATATACCATTGAAAAAGGCGTTGCCAGCGGTATGCCTAACACGCCATTGCCATTTATGGCAATTGGTACTTTCTATATAAAAGACTTAGGAGAATATCAGGCAGCCATCGGACCCAATAGAGACGCCATAAGAGCAGATTTTCCCAATTACACTACTATTAGTCCTATTATCCTGGTTAGTGAAATTATTAGGTGAGGCTACAACTCAGGATTTTATCACTATCCTGAAAAAACCCTATTATTACCAACTGCCATAGATTTAGTATGACAATGGAGATTTTCAGTAGTCAAACACCGTTCCAAAGACCAAAAAGTAAACACCGCTCTCATAACAAAAAACACTATCAAACGTTGTATCACTTACATATGGAATTGCTAATTAAAATGAGCTTCAACCTTTGCAATTAATTGAAAGAATACCAAAACGCAATATTGGAATTGACATACTACGAGGGCTCAGCATTTTGGCCGTACTATTGTTGCATCTAAATATTCATTTCGGATTTTCAAATACCTTTTTAAAAGAGGTCCTGCCGCCAAAGTTATTTTCGCTGCTTTTTTGGAGCGGATTTTACGGGGTTGTGGTTTTTTTTACCCTTTCCGGTTACTTAATCACAAATTCAATTATAACGAAATGGGGGACACTTTCAAACATTAACATAAAGCTATTCTATTGGTTACGTTTTTCCCGAATAATTCCCTTACTTGTGGTGCTGCTACTAGTTTTATCGATTTTACATTTAGCCGACATTCAAGGCTTTGTTATAAATCCGGAACAAACGTCGCTGGCCAGAGCAATTTTTTCAGCACTTACCTTTCACATTAATTGGTTGGAAATTCAGGTTGGTTATTTACCCGCCAACTGGGATATTCTTTGGTCAATTTCTATTGAAGAAACTTTTTATCTGTTTTTTCCGATTATTTGTCTATTTATGAAAAGAGAATGGCAATTTTCGGTTGTTTTGATACTTTTTTTAATTGTCTCGCCTTGGGCAAGAACACAGCTATATGAAGGAAACGAACTGGCGGACAAAAATCATCTCGCCTTTCTTGATTCCATAGCATTGGGATGTATGGCGGCTATTATCGCCAAAAAGATCACTTTCCCAAGTTGGCTGAATCGGACTTTTTTGATAGTCGGCTGGTTAATGTTAACTTTAATATTGGTATTCAGAAGCCTTGTTTACAAATCGGGCTTGGTAAGCTTGGGGTTGAATATAACCATTCTTTCTTTTGGAGTTTCCCTCATCCTTTTGTGGATGCATGAAAGGCATCGCTCGGATACAGAGAAAAATCGTAGAATATATACCTGGCTAATCCATATGGGCATGTATAGTTATGAAATTTATCTTACCCATATGTTTGTAGTTCTTTTGGCAGTTGCTGTATTTAAAGCTTTTGGTTTGGACGAAAACTGGTTAATTCCTTTTTCGCTTTTAACGATATTGGGTTCATATTGGCTCGGTAAAATAGTATTTATCTACTTTTCAGAACCTGTAAATAGTTGGTTACGAAAAAAGTATAGAAATAGTAGTCATAGCGAAAATAAAAAGCAACTATTCGCCAAGGAAAACTAAAATTATTACTACAACGAACTATGTAGAACGCGCAATCTAGAGCTATTTTTTGAGAAGAAAGTGGACTTGCTAATATAGGACTCAATACATAATACCTACCTAAGAAAAAGTATTAAGGACACGAAAAATTGATCTATGACGGACAAGGAGAGAACGTATTTGTCTGATGTTTTAAATTAAGTAGATCATATTTTATCTCTTCACTCATGACATTCTGGAACCCATTTTTTTAACTATAAAGTCAACTGCCCTTTTGGGACTCAAGCGGTACATAATATCCAGCATGGTAGCATCCTTGCCCACCATAGCCCTAAATTTATCCCTTTCCATAGCCTTGATTACTTTTATAGCAGCATTGTTTGGCGATAATACCATGGAATTCTTAGCTGTATCCGCTTCCACATTTGCTGCTTCTAATCCTGAATTGGACATGATTTTTGTAGCCATCGCTCCCGGATGGATGATACTCACTTTTACGTTGGTATGCTTTAATTCCGCATATAAACCTTCCGTCAGTAATTTTAATGCTGCTTTGGAAGCTCCGTAGATCGTCTGCCCGGGAAAAGGCATAAACCCTCCAAGGCTAGATATATTTACAATATGCGCTTCCGACCGTTTTAATAAGTAAGGTAAAAAGGCTTTGACCATATATAGCGATCCGTAAAAATTGATGTTCATTACCTGTTCTATCTTTGTATAGTCGAGATCGTTAACATGGATAAAGGGTTGTATGATTCCCGCATTATTTATGATGCCATCTACGCTACCATGGGCTCTAACCACTTCTTCGGGAAAGGCTAATACCCTTTCCTTATCTTTAATATCCAGGATATGTATGGAAAGCTTGTTGCTTTGAATCCCTGCTAAACTTTTAGTTTGGTGCAAGGCTGCCTCATTAATATCCACAGCGGCTACCATTGCTCCCAATTGCAACAGGTTCAGTACCAATGCCTGACCCAAGCCTCCTCCGCCACCGGTTACTACAATTACCTTTCCATTTACTTTCATTGTTTTGTATTAGCTTATTCGCAATCAATATGTAATTCCCCTGTAGTCAACCCGTCTGAGGCTACCTTCAACAGAATAGATCCGCAATCAGTATGAGGTCGCAGGATGGCTTGTGCCCTACCCTTAAAGGTTTTTACATTTACATTATTCACACTTTCCATATCTGCAGGATTCCCCGAGCCTGAGCCTAGCAGCTCCCCTGCACCGGAAACGGAAATGCTAACTTGCGCCGTATCCGTTGGGACTACATTGCCATTTTCATCTACAACTTCAATTTTTACGAAAGCAAGATCATTGCGATTCGCTTTTAAGGAGTTGCGCTCCGGAGTAAGTCGAATAGCAACAGGTTTCCCTGCTGACCTGATTGTTTTTCTGGCTATTTCTGTTCCATCGTTTAAGGCTATGGCAGTCAGTTCTCCGCGTTGGTATGGCACTTCAAAGACGGTAATGAATTTATCATTTTCTGAAAGGACTTTCTCCCCAATTTGTTTGCCATTCAGTTCTAGCCGTACCTCAGATGCTTTTGTAAACACCCTTACTTGCATTGGTCTTCCTTCCCCTACCTCCCAATTCCAAATAGGCCATTCCTTGGGCCATCCCCAACCGCTAACATTTTCCGCCATACCCTTTTCCATGGGTTCGTGAACGTTGATTTCAATGGCACTGTTATCCCACAGTACATCACGGTATAGCATTTGAGGTTTTTTATCCCCGGTCAGATCAAAATCACCACACCATGCCACATAATTGGGCCATGTCGAAGGCATACCCTCCATCATATCAAAAATCTTCGCGGATGCCGGTATAGTGTAATCCGGAAGTTTAAAAATTGCCTTTTCCTTTTCCGGCACATAATTGGAATGTGCAATGGCAACCTCCCCGATATAATCCATTGAAGTCCATACAAAATCTCCGATTACATAAGGATATTTTTCAACAGCTTTCCAATAGTCATAGGCATCAAGTGCAAACGATTCCGAACCGTACATAACCCTATCCCGAAATTTTTCATGGTCTTCTTCATAACGTTGTGGCTGATAATTATAACCACTAACATCCAATATTTCAAAAATAGGGGCGGAATTCTCCCAGCCGTCGGGGGAGAATATCGAAGTTACCGCCTCAGTTACCGCTCTGGTGCTATCAAGTTCCCGAACGTGTGCCGCCAATTGTTTTCCTATTCTAACGGCATCCTGAACACTCTCTTTGGGCACTTCATTACCGATACTCCACATAATTATGCTGGGGTGATTCTTGTCTCTAAGAATCATATTCGTCAAATCAGTTTTCCAATGTGTTTTAAAATGAAGGGAATAATCTTGTGGATTCTTATAGGATTCCCACATATCGGCAAATTCGTTGATAACCAATATCCCCAATTCATCACAAGCATTTAAAAATACTTCCGACGGTGGATTATGAGAACAACGGATGGCATTATACCCATTCGCCTTCATCAATTCAACCTTTCGCACTTCGGCCCTTTCAATGGCAGCAGCGCCCAAGAAACCATTATCATGATGCAGGCAACCTCCTTTTAATAAAACCGATTTCCCGTTGAGAAGAAATCCTTTATTTGCGGAAAAGGAAATAGTTCGGATTCCAAAAGATTGTGTGTAGGAATCCATATCCTGACCATCGCCTTGAATTGAAACTTCTGCGGTATACAAATTTGGATTTTCAACGGACCACAATGAAGGATGCTGTACCTCAACTTGAGTTCTAATCTTTTTATCTCCTTTTGCCGGTATACTGATTTTTTCCGAAAACGAACCGGCAAGATTGCCTTGCTTATCCTTGATATTGATGGTGCAAACCACTTCCGTAGCCTTGTCCAAATCATTTACAGCATCAACTATCAAAGCCACGGTTGCTTTTTGTTCCTCGACCTTGGGTGTTGTAATAGTAACCCCCCACTCCCGGATATGAACAGGTGGCACCAAAACCAAGTGTACGTTCCTGTATATTCCGGAACCACTGTACCAACGAGAATTTCGTCCTAAATTTTCAGCCTTCACAGCAATTAGGTTAGATTCTCCCGTTGTATTGAGATAGGGCGTAATATCGTACCAAAATGGGGTATAACCATTCTTATGTTCACCTACTTTTTCACCATTAACCCATACTTCCGATTCCAAATAAACGCCGTCGAATTTTAAAATAACCGATTTCTCGGCATTGGCAGGATCCAGCGTAAAGGTTTTACGGTACCAACCCGTTCCTCCCGGTATATGTCCGGTTGAATTTCCGTTTCCGGCAGCTGATTTGCTAAACGGCCCTATTTGATCCGGCCCATTTTCACCGGGAAGATCTAGTATACTAAAATCGTGTGGTAGGTCTACGGTTTTCCAGCCGGAGTCATCGAAGTCCGACTCATTTGCATTGAGAACTGAATCACGAACAAATTTCCAACTCCCGTTTAATTCCATATAGCGGGATGTTATTGCTTTATCATTGTTTTTTGAGCAACTTGAAATAGTACAGTGGATTAATACGATACCTACAAGGAATTTAATTGTGGTCTTCATTATTTCTAGTTTTTAGTTGATCTAACGGCGATTGCATCAAAAGTGTTCATCATCTTTCCTTTCAGATGGTCTTTATCATCTTTGATTAATTTAACCGGGACCGTAAAGCCCTGTGCAGTAAATACAAATTCCAGAGAACCGGAAGTTTCTTTAATATCTACCATAGGTATGGTGGGATTTTTACCTTCCGGGTCTACAAGCTTACCGATTAGTTTTCCTCCCTGTCTTTTGATATCTGCAATCATATTTGAATCTCCACTAGGAGTTCCCTTAAAGGTCAAATTCCATTTGCCGGTAAAGAAATCCTCCGCTGATACCGTTGATGATCCCTCACTGTCTTCCTCCGGCGCTGCCTTTGGTTCTTTAACCATTTTAAATTCAGTTCCCAAAATAATCATCAAAGCTCCGGGATTTTTAGTTCTATCATTTTTAAAAACTACATAAAGGTCCTGTAATTCTTTCTTTACATCTTTTGGTAATGTAATGGGAACTAGTAATGAAGTTGCAGACATACCACCTGAATCAGAGGCTTCTAAAAATTCGGATTCCCCTAATAAGACACCCTCAGGACTTCCTAAATGCAATTCGATTTTTCCTCCGGCTGCGTTTAATTGAGTTATCGGGGCAGTTGCCTGAAAGTTTAAGGAAGATAGCCCGGAAAGGTCAATTTGTTTTAGTGCCATATACGCACCTGAATTGGTCGGAATTGCAAATTTCATTCCTCCAAATGCCATTTTATTGACATTGACATATTCATCATAATCTTTTGGCCCTAAGTGAGTTGAACGCAGTACAAATGACTTTTCAGCCAAAAGCGAAGGCATAGAACTTGCTCCCCGATCTTTGTAGGCTGCACGTACAATATATACCCCCTTATTTTGATCACTAGGTTTTACTCTAGCCGGATAAGAGCCTTTTGTAGGCAAGGTCGCTTTCTTAATTGTTTCATTGGCCAGATTTAAAATGTATTTTGAAATATCGGCGGCATCTTCTGCTGACAATTGGGGATGTGCTGCCATGGGTATCTCTCCCCAAACACCTCCCCCACCGGAAATTATTTTTTGGCTTAGATATTCCACAGCTGAATCATCTCCTTTGTATTTCGTGGCAATATCCATATAAGAAGGACCAATGGATTTTTCCTGTTGTTTATGGCACGCCATACAATCACTACCTTCCATCAAATTTTTTCCAACAGCGAAAAGTGCCGTTGCATCGGCTTCACGGTGTCCTTGGGAAATTTCAATTTTATCATAGCCTTCGGCCAAGTAATCAAAAGAAACAGATACCTGATCTTCTGAAATCCCCTTACCCAGAGTTCCGTCTTCCTTATCGGTTACTTTTATCTCATAATCCACATACGTGTTTGGCACATAGAAGGTCTTGTTGCCATTGGGCATTTCCAAACTAAGAACGGGGGGTTCGTTACCGGCAATAACTTCCATGGACTGACTGTTAATACCGCCCTTTCCATCATTTACCGTTAGTTTTACTTTATAAACACCGGTATTTTTTAGCGTAATACTGGCATTGGGTGTCTTCCTTGTTTCTTTAAATCCATTTTCAGAAGAAATCTGCCATTCATATTTTAAGTCATCATGGTCCGGATCTTGGGTGCCTTCGGCAGTCAATTCTAAGTTAAAAGGCACGGCACCACCCATTTTATTAGCAGCCATCTGAATTTGAGGTAACCGGTTTCCTCCATTATATTCTATTCTTACCAATCTGGCATCGTCATTGGCTGTAAACCAACCCGAGCCATATTCCAACACATATAAATCTCCATTTGCAGCAAACTCCATGTCCATGGGATTACTAAAACGGTAACTCGGCATAAAACGCTCCATAGATTTTAGATTCCCCTCGATATCCAAGGTAATTGCCATGAGCCAACCTCGCATCCATTCATAAGCAAAGAATTTGCCGTCATAATATGGTGGGAAAGCCCGTTCACCATCTTTAAAATCTTCGGAATAGAAAACCGGTCCGGCCATCGCATTTCTACCGCCACTTCCCAACAAGGGAAATTCTTCTGATTCGGCATAGGGGTACCAAACAAATGCATTCTGTGCTGGTGGTAATTTTTGCAAACCGGTATTGTTGGGAGACGTATTCATGGGTTCATTGGCATCCCATTTCTCCAAAGATTTACCTTTTGCAAAATCGTATTTATTATAAGCTTTGTTATCACCAACAAAATGGGGCCACCCAAAATTACCCGCTTTTTTGGCCTGTCCTATTTCATCCTGGCCTGCCGGTCCCCTTAAGGAATCAGCTTCGTTTGCGTCCGGACCAACATCACCCCAATAGAGGTAACCGTTATGCTGGTCTACAGAAATCCGAAATGGGTTTCTATGACCCATGGTATAGATTTCAGGACGTGTGTTTGGAGTTCCTTCCGGGAATAAATTTCCCTCTGGAATGCTATAGCTACCATCGGTTGCGGGTTTAATACGGATGATCTTACCACGTAAATCGTTGGTGTTTGCCGAAGATTTTTGGGCATCCCAAGCACTTCTACCTGCTCTTTCATCACTAGGGCTATAGCCATCCGAGCCATGTGGATTGGTATTATCGCCAGTTGACAAATATAAGTTTCCCTGGCTATCCCAGGCTATAGAACCTCCTGTATGACAACATTCTTCTCTCTGGGTAGGCACTTTTAAAAGCACTTTCTCAGAAGCCATGACCAATTCCTCTCCCCGTAGTTCAAATCTGGAAAGAATATTGGCCGATTCATTTAACATTGAGTAATATAGATAAATCCAATGGTTTTGAGCAAAATTGGGATCAATATTCATCCCCAATAATCCATCTTCGGCAACCGATTCCTGCCCATTTTTGTTTACATATTTTAAGCTTACCGGAATTTTGGCAATGGTCTTTAGTTCTTGCGTTTTAGTGTTAAACATACGCACTTCTCCTTTTCGTTGAATGAATAGTACGCGCTCCTCATCCAGCAGAGCCAACTCCATAGGCTCGTCGAGTTTCTCGGCAAGAACGACTTTGGTAAAGCGGTTCTCTTCAGGTCGAGCCAAGGCATAATCCAATGGTTTTGGTGAGTCCCCTCCTATGGCATAGTGAATACCTGCCCAAAGATGGTCAAGGAATAGTTTTTCCTCATAGGTTTCATCAGTATGGCCTAAAGCAGTGTAAAAAGATCTGCCGCCATCAAATTCCTGATACCAACTCATGGGGTGGTAATCAGGATTACTTCCTCCTATATAACTTTTATCGTCTATGGTCAATACTACATTAATGTTCGGGGATATGTTTTTAAAGCTATAAAACTCATCCTCATGCTCAAATTCATCGGGCATTCCTTTAGTAGCCCAATGATCCTTTTGTGTAACAGTAAATTTGCCCTTTTGAACATTGCTAGGATCGTTGGGATGATCCAGAAAATAGGCTCCCACCAATTTACCATACCATGGCCATTCATATTCAGTATCTGTGGCAGCATGTACTCCTACATAACCCCCTCCTGCTTGTATAAATCGTTCAAAACTGTTTTGCTGCACGTCGTTCAATACATCTCCGGTTGTATTTAAAAACACAACGGCCTTGTATTTGGCAAGCTCCTTTTCATTAAACAGACTGGCATCCTCAGTAAAGGTGACATCAAAACCCTTCTCTTTGGACATTTTGGAAAGAGCATCCTTACCCGCTGCGATGGATTCGTGACGAAAGGCTTCCGTTTTACTGAATACCAAAACCTTGGTTTTGGATTCTGAAGTACAAGAAAGAATAAAAAGAGTAAGTAGCGAGTAGAAAAAAATGGTGGTGAGTTTCATAGGTATAATCTTATAAATTAGGCAAATATATTATTTTATTTTTTATTGTCTATTAAAAAGACAATAAATTTATACCTTTGTCAATCAGAAGTAAAAAGACTTTGCGAAATGCCGACGCATAATCTAATTTTATAGCCGTTCTTACTAATTATAATTTATATCCTATGAACTCAAACTTTGAGGACAATTTTGTTCAGCAACTTTCCATAGACTGTGTCATATTTGGATATGGTGAGGGGCAGTTAAAAGTTTTGGTATCGAAGCTCAAGCTCAATGGTGATTTTTGGGTACTTCCCAGTGGTTTTATTTTGAAAAGTGAGGGCATAGATCGGGCTGCCTCGAGAATATTAAAGGAGCGAACCGGATTGAAAGACATTTATTTAGACCAGTATAGGGCATTTGGGGATCTAGATAGATCCAACAAAGATGTCCTTGCCGAAATACAGCGTTTAAATCCGGAACTATTTGATGGTTCTTCCCAACAAAAAAATGATTTGGAATGGCTTGCCAATCGGTTTATAGCCATTGGTTATTATGCCTTGGTGGACATTAACAAGGTAGTGCCCAAGTTAATGAGTATTGATCAGTCTATTGACTGGTATCCTGTTACTTCAATTCCACAACTGATTCTGGATCACAATCAACAAGTGCAGCAAGCCTTAGAAGCACTCCGCATGCATTTAGATGACAGGCTTCTTGGCTTTAACCTACTTCCTGAGAAATTTACCATGAAGGCACTACAAGAACTTTATGAAGCCGTCTATGACAAACCTTTTCGCAGAAATAATTTCCAGAAAAAGATTTTGGATTTAGATGTTTTGGAACGGCTTGAAAAGCAATTTACGGGAGCATCCAACAAAGCGCCGTATTTATATCGCTTCAAAAACTATACGCAATAGCGTACTTAAATGTTTTAAAATCTTACTATAGAATTGGGCTTTGAATTATTTCTAATATCACTTCTAACCTACAAATCCTTGCTATACAGAAATAAATTGTAGCTTTAGAATATCAGTGAAGTTGAAGAAAATGAACCATACCACCACCTGCAAAAACTGTGACCACCAGTTCAAGGGTGCCTTCTGCAATCATTGCGGACAAGTGGCTGACACTCCTAGACTAAACATACATCATATTTGGAAGGATTTACAAAATGGGATTTTCAATTTTGACAATGGTATCTTCTATACAGTAAGACAATTGCTCACAAGACCGGGACACGCCATTAGAGATTATTTAACCGGAAGAAGAATTCGTCATTTTAAACCCTTATCCTTCGTGATTGTTTTAGCAACCATATATGGATTACTGTATCATTTTTTGATTCCGGGACAATTGGATGTTCAAGCTATTCATCCATCAGATCAATTATTAGGTGTTTATGAAAAAGTAATCAATTGGACTGTAAACAATTTTGCGTATGCCACATTTATTATGATTATAAACACCACTATTTCTTCATACTTAATCTTTAAAAAACAGGGATATAACATTGCAGAACATTTGGTGCTCAACACGTATTATAGATGTTTGGTTTTGCTAATTTCCATCCTTTTATTTCCGGTTTTATACCTATTTCATAGTACAGGTGCAGACAGTTTAGAGGGGTATGTACCTATTTTTCAGCTTATAGATTTGATTTTATTGTATTGGTGTTATAGCCAATTCTTTAACAAACTAAGCAGAATAAGGACCTTAGGTCTTACATTACTTACCTTTTTATTTATGTCAGTACTTAATCTTATAGTTGCTTTTATAGCTGGACTTATCGCGAATACGCTTTTATAAAACGTACACTAAGCCGGGTCACCAAGTCAATAAAGTCATAAATGATGCCGTTTAGACAAATCACTATTCCATGCCGGATTACCATCCATTAAAAAAATAGTCCTGATTTGAAAAGGCTTGTGTTGTATTTCCAGAAAAAACACTTTCATATCGAGGTGAATCCCGGCGAAAAGCTTTATTTGCCTTTATAATTTGTTCCAAGTACTCGTCATAGGTATTCATAGTATCATATTTCCGTAATCCCACTCGACCCAGGTCCAACCCATTGTTCTGCGTCAGATTGTACAATGGATACGTCTGCAGTGCTTCCGGAATGTTTGGCAGTACAATATTACCTTCTTTGGTACTATCAAAAAATAGATTCCATTGGTACGGCACCCCAACATCATAACCACCTTCTAAATACATTTCTCCCACAAAATGGCCCGAACCGGATTTGGTCAAAGAGGCCGTACCATTTTGAAAGGTGTACGCAATAGACCAATCAGGAACTACAGTTATGTCAGGTGGTAATCCGGCACCTTTGGCCTGATAGTTGCCAATAATCAGTTCATGAGCATACCCATAGAAACGGGTATTTAATTGATAAATAAAAGAAGTTGCTGAAGTTTGTCCATAGCTGTAATCCCATAATTGATGGTATACTTCATTGTTCATATCTTCCTCACTGAGAAAGCCAAACAACCTAAAGCTATGGGCATTATTAAGAAAATTTGTGGGGGTTGTTGTTAATTGCTTGGTGACTAAGTCCTGTGTCTCGAAATCTGCAAAGTTAATTTGAAAATTTGAGGCAATTGGCCTATCCACAAATTGGTAGTTATAAAAATTATTCAATGGATTGAAACCATATAAATATATTGGACCAGTTACGGAGGCATGATTAGATGGAACAAAATTTTGAATTAAAGTATCGCCGGCCTCCGAAGAAGTGAAATAGTAGTCACGTCCGAAGCAGAACAGTTGAGTACCCCCTGTAAAACCATTGATAGGGTAATATGTGTTACTTTCACCTTGGTAACGCATTGGTACCGAAAAGTTTAGTTGCTTTAAATTTTGGCGATTTACATGTGCAATAGTAAAAAGATAGGATGCTACACCATTTCTTCCTAAAGAAGCAAAGGTTACATTGAAATCCTTTTCAAAATCAAATTCAACATTTGCATAAAGTTTAACTTCTCTGGTTTCGAAAACAATTTCCTTGAAATCGATTGGGCTACCATCTAATTCAGAAGCAATTACAAAATGATTTGTTTGAATGTTCGGGCTCAAGTATCCCTCGGGTATTGTTATTTTTAAGAGTAGCCGAAGAATAGTAACACTCCATTCCTTCTCACTAACATTCCCCAAACTATCAGCTGATTTAATCTTTAAAATCGCTTCACCCGGGACATAGTTATTCGGGTCAAAATTGTAACTGAGTGCTGATGAATCTTCAGTGCTGTAAACCAACTCATCATTAAAATAAAATTCCACTAAACTGACTTCTGAATATGCGTCAACCACTTCTGGTTTTAAAGGGATGACGTCATCAATGATCTGCCCATCCTTTAGAGATTCAAGGGTAATTTCCGGGCCTGTATTATCCACAAGGAATCGCACGCTATAAGTTCCTACATTTCCAACACCATCTAATGCTTCAATTTTTAAAGTGTTTTCGCCATCCAACAATTCTGAGGTATCCAGATTAAACTCATAATTCTCGTCAGTAATACTGGCTTTTAAGTTGTCATTAATAAAGACTAAAACAGATGATAGCCCTTCATTATCCCATGCGGTAAATTGTACATTATTTATATTCCCATGAATAACACTATCTTCTATTAAGGAAACTTCTGCAATGGTTGGAATTTGGTCGTCTATATGAATTTTTTGTTCTATGGAGGAAGTATTACTCGCCATGTCAGTTGCAACGACCTTTAAGGTGTAATCAATAAAAACTTTAGACTTGCCCGACTTTGACGTAAAAGAAGTTAAGTCAATAGTGATACTGTAGGGAGCCTGAGTATCCTCCCCTACTTTTTGATCATTAATAAATGCTTCTATTTTTGCTATTCCACCTTCATCTGCGGCTTCTATATGAACAACAATCCGGCTTCCTACCACAATGGTTTCACCCGCTGAGGCATTTGGTAATCCTGCTATGGACAATTTTACACTTGGAGCTATTGTATCCGGAGATGATTCTGTTTCGGATTCTTTAGTGCAGGAATAGATGATTGTAAAAAAAGAGATAATTAAGGCAAGTGTGCGTTTGGTCATAAAATTGGAATAGAAATGAATTATGATTTGGATTTAGTATGAAAAATCTTACAATATACAATATGTAAAAACGCCTTGAACCACAATTTATTTCATTTCAGAAATGGAGAAAGAGATTATTAACAAAAATACCTTTGTCTGAATAAAACTTAAATTCGGGAATAAACCAAACTAATGAAATTTTAAGTAGTGAACAGTCCTACCTTAGTGGTATTTATAGATTTTCACAAATGTTAACTAGGCTTTAGTTAACCGAATTGCACACCTTTAATACGAGATTATTTACTATTATTTACCATCAAATAAAATGTGTAAAAACAAAAAACACTGATAATCATACGATTAACAGTGTTTTACTTCCACTTGATATGTGGTTCGTCGGGGTGGCAGG
>JBGTEN010000014.1:0-2174 GCA_041747755.1 Arenibacter sp.
ACTTGGGCACACACTTTTTTTAATTTTTTTGAATTACTTCCCACAGAGGCCGTCGCCGTTACCTTTTTCTATAGCCCCTACTTTATTCCATTTGGGCTAAGTAAGGATTTATAAAAAGTGCGAGGCACGAGCCTGATTATGTAATCTGTCTTAGAACAAATGGTTTTCTTTGCTATAGAAAAAAGGAACGGCATAGGCTGGGGTTGTGATATGAATTTGGCTTGTGAAAAGAAAAAAAGCCACTTCAAGGAAAGTAGCTAGTATTAGTCTTTTTGTTTATGTAAAACTCTTATTTTACAACCTAGCTTCACCCCAGCGTGAGTATATGTGCATTAAATCTATATGGCTTTTTTAAAATTTTAATGTTGTTTACTTTCATTTCTTTTGCTTGTCCAAAAGAAACGAAACAAAGAAAAAGACACTTTTCCGTAGGAATTTTTCAGCATTGCTGAAAACCGTCCGGCAAACTCTGCGTCGTCCCGCAGTAGCGGACTCCTGAATCTCAGAGCTTTGCTCGGACTATTCTTGCGGAAAAGGTTAATCCTTGCCTTATGATTCGTTTCCCTTCTTTTTTGTTGCAATGGCTTTGTTAAGTTTTGCTCTTAATGTTGCCATATCCTCACTTACCTTTCTATCAATTACCCTGGCATACACTTGTGTAGTTGCCAGTTTAGTGTGACCTAATAATTTGGAAACCGTTTCAATGGGTACCCCATTCGTCAAAGTAACCGTGGTTGCAAACGTATGTCTTGCCATGTGAAACGTCAGGTTTTTTGTGATACCACAAGCATCAGCTATTTCCTTTAGGTATAGATTTAGTTTTTGATTTGTAATGGAAGGAAAAAGGGTGCCTGTAATGCGAGCCATGGGATGTCCGTCATACTTTTCAATTAATTCCTGAGCTTGGGGTAACAAGGGAATCTTAAATTGGGTTTTCGTTTTTGTCCGTTTTGCCATAATCCAATAATCGCCATCGATGCCACGGACAATATTGTCTTTAGTCAAACAGATTAAATCCGCATAAGCGATTCCGGTGTAGCAACTAAAAACAAATAGATCCCTCGCCCGTTCCAATCGCTCGATCGGAAAGGTATACGCCACCAAGTCGGACAATTCATGGTCAGAAAGAAATTCCCGATCGTTCCTTTCGAATGCTGGTTTCCAGCGGACAAAGGGGTCGCGTTCTATCCACTCCAAATGATACGCCAAGGTGGTAATCTTCCGTAATCGTTGAATGTGTTTCATCACCGTATTGTTTCCCATAGCGTTTGGGTGGTCTTTGGGCCAATACCCATGTAAAAAACTTTCATAATCGCAAATGAACTGGTAGTTCAGTTCGGAAAGGTATACATTATTGGTTTTTAGTTTTTGGGAAAGGAACTTCTTTAGATACTTTTCAGATACCCCAAAATTCCGGATAGAACCTTTTGCTAAAGTGTTTTCTGTTTTCTTGGTGTGGTAATCCAGGATATCCAAAAGCGTTTTGCCATCATCTGTTTGGTTTAGGAACTTGGCTCGGATTAATTCAGCAGTAACTAATTTCCCACTAAAACTTAGTTCATTGTAAGCTGCTAGGATTTGCGCATGAACCAAATCCAGATGGGCGTTAATTTGCCGTGAAATTTCGGAATTGCCATTTACCCGCTGCCGTACCGAATCCCATAAATCGGGGTCAATATTTCTATTGAGGCTAAGGTTAGTACGTTTACCATTTACAGTAACCCGTACATAAATTTTACATTGGTTGTTTTTGGCACGCGAAGCGTAGATCCAGAAAAGGATTGAAAAGGTGTTTGAATTTTGCATAGCTGTCGTCTTAAACGATTAAACATTCAGTGAGACGAAAGTCAAATCAACTATACTTTATGTGCTTTAAAATCTACCGTGTCAACATCTGTTGACACGGTTAACTTTTGTTGTCGATTTGCGAACCTTAAAACGGATAACAAATCAAACGGAATGATATTAAAAAATATGTAAAATGCTGATTTTCATATATTTTACAGTATTTTAATGCTTTTTAATATCTCCCAAAGTGACCGCGGAGGGATTCGAACCCCCAACCCTCAGAGCCGAAATCTGATATTCTATCCAGTTGAACTACGCAGCCAAATTCCCGCGAAGGCGGGAATCTTATATTTATATTTCTAAGAAAGCTTCTCTTTTACGATTTT
>JBGTEN010000015.1:0-9474 GCA_041747755.1 Arenibacter sp.
TTGAAGCAACGAAAAAAGCCTATGGGGAACCATCTGCCTCTTCTGAAAATGAAATCGTTTGGCGCAATTCAGGAATTTGGGAAATGATACGTGTATCTAAAAAAGAATCACCTCATAAATTCCCGGTAGCTCATACAGATATGTTGGAAATGACTATTTACCATAAAGTTCCGGTAGAAAAAATGTCAGAGTTAGGAGAATTTGATGGCAGTGTTACTTTCGACCGTACACAAGGGTATTTAAGCGCGCGATGCGATCTGGAAGCCAATAATTTTTTAGCATTGAATCTTGCCCACGATATCATTAACGGAAAGAAGAATGTTGAGGAGGCCCGTAAGGCCTATGCTGATATCATCAAAGAAAAGATGGAGGGAAAGAATCCTGATTATATGCAAAAGTTACAATTTAATGTAGAAACCGAAAAAGCTGCAGATCCAGACATCAACACCACAGGATTAACCAAAGAAGACGTAATGGCAGCTATAAAGAAAAATTCGAAAATGTAATTCACATTTCAGATTTGATCCATTTGTGCTATTTTTACTCTAATTGATTCTTTAACTGACCAAGCAAAATTTAAAAAAATGGTTTTGAATAGCTCACCAATTGTCTATTGGATTGGTTTTTCGAGCCGAAGCTATTTTGCAAAAATTTATGCTTCTAAGTGGTTAGACTCATTTTTTTTGCTTCATAATCGGGCCTCTACCATTCATTGAAAATCTTCCGAACTTGTTTGTATATACCGTTGAAAAAGACTTGAATTTTGAAAATCAATTTGTTTGGCAGATTCAGTGAATTGAAAAGGGTACTGCCGAAGCGCCATGTGACCCCTGTTTTTGTAAATTTCCTTTAGGCACAAAGACAGGGGTTTGATTTTTATATTTTAACAGATGGCTACATAAAGCTTAAGTCCAAATAAAGATATAGCGATAAGTAGTATTAGCATTACTATGTCAAAGTAGTAAAAGAAAGGATATTGAGTTGCGGAATGTAGCGGACGGATGAGTTGGTGCCAAATAAAAAAACTCATCAGGGCAAACAAGACAAATGCTAACCAATGCGGCACCTTACGCCGACTTATTTTCTGTACATACTAATAGACATTAAATACTTGCATATCAATTCTTTGAAAAAAGAAAATAATTGTATTTTTAAGAGATGGTTTCATAATCGCATGACCACTGATTATGAAGATAAGAAAATAAATGAAAAGATGAGTGTTTCACGCTGGTTTCACCCCTAACAAAAAAGAAAGGCCTCGCATTTCTGCGAAGCCTTTGCTACAAGTAGCTCCCCCTCTTGGGCTCGAACCAAGGACCCTCTGATTAACAGTCAGATGCTCTAACCAGCTGAGCTAAGGAGGAGTGTATTAATACTCTTTTTTCAATTTAATAATCATTTCAGGATACCTTTTTAAATTCTCTATGTATTCCTTACTTTTCATTTTCTTAATATGGGCTTCAATTCTTCTGGCTTTCAATCTCGTCTCAACATCTATACCCAAGTACAACTGCCAATCGTTAGTTTGAGAAGTAAATGCCCCATGATATTTTCCCATATTGTGTTCATGTATTCTTTGTATTAAATCTTCCGTTTCTCCAACATAATATTTTTGAAGACGTTTGGAATACAAAACATAAACAGTAAAACTCATAATCTTTAAAAGAACGTTTTCTCTAACCTCCCGATGCTCCCGATAACTATCGGGACGGATGAGCTAAGGAGGAGTGTTTGCTAAATCGGTTTAACCCGATAAGCGGGTGCAAATATAATTGTATTTTTTAAATACCCAAAATAAAAAAATAGGGTTTTCTTAATCAATTCTGATTTCCAGTGATTCTCTAAATAAACCTCTTAATAATATTCCAAATATCATTTCCGAATACCACGGCCATAAGTCCCATAAGAATAACAAACCCAATTATTTGACCCGTTTCCAAGACTTTTTCACTGGGCTTGCGACCCGAAATCATTTCGTAAAGCAAAAACATGACGTGACCACCATCTAACGCAGGAATTGGCAAAATATTTATGAATGCCAACCAAACCGAAAACATGGCCATAAAACTCCAGAAAAACGTCCAATTCCATTTTTCGGGCATCATTTCTACAATCCCAATCGGACCTTTTACCTGCTTATAGGCACCGGTCTTACTATTAAAAATCACTTTAAATTGGCGAATCTGATTTGTAAGTACCTCAATAGTTCTTGTGTAGCCGGCGGGAATTGCTTCAAAAAAGGTGTAATTATCGGTAACAAATAAATCTTCTAAGTTCAATTGCACACCAATAGCCCCTTCTTCCGGTACGGTTAGGGTAATGTTTTCTGTTCTTCCATCTCTAAGTATCTGAATAGAGAGTTCTGAATCCCGGGAAGATTGTATCTTTTTTGTAAACTGATCCCAGAATTCAATTTTCTGATTGTTTACTCCAATAATTTCATCACCGGGGATAATTCCTGCTGTGCTTGCTACAGAATTTTCTTGTACCTTTTCTATAATCGGCTTAGATCGATAGTTCAAAAAGTTTTTTCCCTGAGTTTGAAAAACAGTGGCCTTGCCCTCATCTGAGAGCGGTACGGTAATTTGTCTGCCTTCCCTTTCTACTGTTACCTCATCACCCAAAATGATTTCCAAAACAGCATCGGTAAACTTTCTGGTTTTTTTACCATCAACTGCTAGAATCTGATCGCCTGTTCTAAGTCCCAATTGTTCCCCAATAGAATCCACATGAATCCCATATTTTAACTTATTAGAAGGGATGTAGGAATCTCCTTTGGTATATAACATAGTGCTATAGATAACCCATGCCAATACAAAATTTACAGTAACACCACCCACCATGATAATTAATCGTTGCCATGCCGGTTTACTGCGAAACTCCCACGGTTTTGGTTCTTGCTTCATCTGCTCGGTATCCATGCTCTCATCTATCATTCCGGCAATCTTTACATAACCACCAAGCGGTAACCAGCCTATACCGTATTCCGTATCCCCTATTTTCTTTTTGAAAAGCGAAAATTTAACATCAAAAAACAGGTAGAACTTCTCCACCTTAGTTTTAAAATATTTTGCAGGAATAAAATGACCTAATTCGTGCAGAATCACCAATATGGAGATTATCAGAATAAATTGTATGATTTGGATACTTAATGTCATTGGTATTTTTTTAATTGTAAAAACGCACAAAAGTACACTTTTAGGTAGTCTTAAAAAAAGAAACTGGTTAAGGGGTCATTATTTTAAGAAAGTTTTGGCAGCGAAGGACAATGTGTCCTTTGATGATCGCGGTAACTGGCGTATCTTTACACAAAAAATAATGCTTTCTTTTTTTAGCAAATACAAGCTCTTTGGAATAGTATTACTAGTGCTTTCTGCAGTAATTGTATCCTTATTTTACAATGCCCTTACCCCAAAAAAAACACTGACTATTTACCAACCTTCTATGGTAAATGCTGAGCTTGTAGATAGCAGCTTACAGCATGTAAAACGCTATCATACGATAGCCGATTTTTCGCTCATCAATCAAAATGGAAAAATAATCACCCAAGCAGATTATACCGATAAAATTTATATAGCCGACTTCTTCTTTACTACCTGCCCCACCATTTGTCCTATCATGACCAAAAACATGGCGGAGATTCAAAATCATATTTTAAATGATCCTGAAGTACTTTTACTATCCCATTCGGTTACGCCCGATATCGATTCCGTAGCACAATTAAAGAAATATGCCTTGGAAAAAGGCGTAAACGACCTAAAATGGAATTTGGTCACCGGGGACAAAAAACAGATTTATGAATTGGCTCGGAAATCGTACCTGGCGGTAAAAACCGATGGCGATGGCGGACCTTTTGACATGATTCATACCGAAAACTTTATTTTGGTAGATAAAGAACGGCGCATTAGAGGCTTCTATGACGGCACAAAAGATGAAGAAATTGAAAAATTACTCCAAGATTTAGGTGTCTTAAAGAATACCTATATTAGTGAATAGAACTCTGTTTTCAAGTTTTTTTGAGATCAAGAAAAATGATTTCATTACAACATTGCTATATAATTTTTCCTTTCTGAATTATAATTTGATAAAACGCTCTCGCATTTCCTATTTTTCTCTTATTTTTGCTCTTACTTAAAATCAATCTAAATAAACATTGATTACAACTGTTGCAGATTTAAAGCGTGGGCAAAAAGGTATCATCAAAGAATTTAGGGAAGATATTCTACCTATAAAGCTTCTGGAGCTGGGATGCCTTCCCGGCAATGAAATAGAATTGGTACAAGTAGCCCCATTACGAGATCCTATTTATATCAATGTAAATGGCTCTCACATCGCCATTAGAAGATCTGTTGCATTGCTTATAGAGTTAGATATCATAGAAGATTTACCCTACCTATGAGCAAAAATATCAACGTAGCGCTTATCGGCAATCCTAATACCGGAAAAACTTCAGTTTTTAACCAGCTAACCGGGCTAAAGCAAAAGGTGGGCAACTATCCTGGTATTACGGTAGAAAAAAAAGAAGGGCTTTGTAAGTTACCACGTGGTGTAAAAGCTCATATTTTGGATCTTCCGGGGACCTACAGCATAAATACTACTTCACTTGACGAAAGTGTCGTAGTGGAGCTACTTTTGAATAAGAATGATAAAGATTTTCCGGATGTGGCCGTGGTTATAACGGATGTGGAAAATCTGAAGCGCAACCTGTTACTTTTCACTCAGATCAAAGATTTACGAATTCCTGCTATTTTGGTTATAAACATGGCCGATCAAATGTCCAGAAAAGGTATTTCGTTGGATATCGACCTATTAGAGGAAAAACTAGATACAAAAATAGCGTTGGTTAGCACCAGGAAAGGAACAGGAATAGAACAGCTAAAAGAGCTGATTGCAGATTACAGAAACCTGTCGGTGACTCCAAATGTGGATGTGTCTGTCATTGAACCTTCTTATTTTGATAGTCTTAAAACTACCTTTCCAAAAGAAGATTTATATAAGTTATGGCTGGTAATTACTCAGGATGTCAATTTTACACCTATTGAAAAAAAACCAATAAAAGATACTTCTTCTTTTACCACCAAATCCAAGTCAGAACTTAAAAGACTGCAGCAAAAGGAGACTATACTGCGATATCAATTTATAAACGGCATTTTAAAACAAGCCTACAAGGTAGATATGAATGCTGCAAAGGGCTTCAGAGCTACTCTGGATAAAATACTAACCCATAAAGTATTCGGATACCTTATTTTCTTTTTTATTCTGCTCACCATTTTTCAGGCAATTTACGATTGGAGCAGTTATCCGATGGATTTTATTGATGAGTTTTTTGCATCTGCCAGCGAGTGGGTAAAAGACACCTTGCCACCCGGGGTTTTCACCAATTTATTGGCGGAGGGAGTTCTAGCCGGCATTGGAGGTATTGTCATTTTTATTCCGCAAATCGCGTTTTTATTTCTGTTTATTTCCCTTTTGGAAGAATCGGGTTATATGAGTCGCGTTGTTTTCCTCATGGATCGTGTAATGCGTCCTTTTGGTTTAAGCGGAAAAAGTATTGTGCCTTTAATTTCCGGAACTGCCTGTGCCATTCCCGCTGTTATGGCAACCCGTACCATTGAAAACTGGAAAGAACGATTAATTACCATTTTGGTGACACCTTTTACCACCTGTTCTGCCCGTTTACCTGTTTATCTCATCATCATAGCCCTGGTAATTCCGGAAGGACGGTTTTTAGGTTTGGGCTATCAGGCGTTAACCCTTATGCTGCTTTATCTCCTTGGTTTTGGCGCTGCGATTTTTTCGGCCATGATTCTGAACAAAATCCTTAAAATTAAAACCAAAACTTTTTTTGTGGTAGAAATGCCCAATTATAAGCTTCCCTTATTTAAAAATGTAGCGTATACCGTTTTAGAAAAAACCAAAAGCTTTGTTATTGGTGCCGGTAAGATTATTTTGGCTATCTCTATTGTACTTTGGTTTTTAGGTTCTAATGGTATTTCAGATCAATTTAAAAATGCAGAGACCATTGTGCAAAATAGAATTAAGGAGGAAGGGTTTTCTGAATACAATCAATCCCTTATAGAAACAAACCTCGCTGTATATCAAAGTTCGCTTTTGGACAGTATTTCCGAGAATTCATCTTCCATAACACCCAAGGCGGTTTCGGACTCTCTTGAGGTGCGTAAAAGCATGCTTTTTGAAAGAGCAACAAATGAGGAAATTGCAAGTTACAAATTAGAAAATTCTTATATGGGTTTTATGGGGAAAGCCATAGAACCAATAGTGCAACCGTTGGGTTATGATTGGAAAATAGGGATTGCTGTATTAACTTCATTTGCAGCTCGTGAAGTTTTTGTGGGCACTTTGGCAACCATTTACAGTGTAGGGAGTGATGAGGAAGAGACAATAAAAAACCGAATGGCCGCAGAAGTAAACCCTGTTACTAAAAAGCCATTGTTTAATTTGGCATCCGGCATTTCTTTGATGTTATTCTATGCCTTTGCAATGCAATGTATGAGTACTCTGGCTATTGTAAAACGGGAGACCAACACTTGGAAATGGCCTATATTACAATTAGTAATCATGAGCATTTTTGCCTATATTGTGGCATTCATAGCCTATCAAATTCTAAAATAAATGAGTACTCTACAGCCCATTTTAGTTTATATCCTTTTGGCCATTGCAATAGGTTATTTGGTTAAAAAATTCGTTTTACCCAAATCCCTCTTTTCCACCAAAGGAAAAAAAACCAAAGAATGTGGAGAAAGTGATTGTGGGTGTCATTAGTTTTATTAGATAGTAGTATTGAGATTGTTTTAGTTGTTCAAATATTCTTTAAAACAAGTAACAAACTCCCTTAATAATCGTCTTCCCTATTTAAAACCGGGATTCTTAAAGAAAGAATAAATCTATCCTAAAAAAAATAGAAAGTATAATCTAATTAAAGCTTCTTTGCTTTAGTTTGTTTCTACAAAACGAACTGCAACCATGGAAAAAATTATCTTTTGGCTACTAGCCATATTGATCTCTTTTTATTTTTCTACCCTCTCTGCACAAACAATTAGTTCCAAAATAGTAGATTCCATTACCCAGCAACCTATCCCTTATGCTACCGTACAAATAAATAAGAAAGGGGTTATTACCAATGAGGAAGGCCGATTTAGTTTTCTTATGGATGGTAACATTAAACCTACCGATTCACTCATAATATCTTGCATTGGGTATGAAACTCTAGGCAAACCCTTAAATGAATTTACAGAGACTCTTATTTTGTTGCGCCCTAAGGCTATTGAATTGAATCCGGTTGTAGTTACCAATAAAAACTATACGTCTGAGGAAATTATTGATTTGGTAAAAGCGAATCTCACCAAAAATTACCCGCAGGATTTCACCAAAAAAAGACTGTTCTTCAGAGATGCACAACATCAAAGTTTCAGTAAAACGGATTACACCTTTGTAAAATCCACCATTAAAGAATTAAACAAAGCATTTTTGGATAGTGTCTTGGCCACGGTTCCAAAGAAGTCAAGTTATTACACCGAAGTGCTTGCCGATTTTTATGGCAATACCGCTAAAGAAAATCAAAAACTGAATCTTATAAAAGCCTCTGAACTATATGATAAAAATAAGGAAGTAGATCTTACCCAACTGGAGGAAAAATTTAATGCCATTTTAAAATCCAACATAAAACCCGATTCCTATTTTAAGATAAAGTCAGGCCTTTTTGGGACCAAGGTTGATGGAGAAGATTTTGACGAAATTTTTGAAAAAGAAACAGATTCTACAGATGTTGCTGCTCTAAATAAAGAACTGGAAAACCAAAAAAAGAGGGATGAAGACCGGAAAAAGAATTTTGCCGGAAATAAGAAAAGAACTTTAGCGGGAGTATGGGGAAATCTTTTTTACACTGAAGATCCCAAAATCGATTTTCTTAAAAAATCTAAGAAGTATCTTTTTTCGCTGTCCGGTATAACCTATATGGGCAGCGATATCGTTTATGTGATCAATTTTGAACCCAGAGGTAAATCCGACTATAAGGGAACTGCCTATATTAATGCAGATGATTTTGGAATTGTGCGGCTTGATTATGAGAACGTAAAACCGCTACGAACCTTTAATTTATTGGGTATTTCTTTTAATGAATACTTAGAAAAAGGAAAGGTTTTCTTTTCCAAAGAAGGAACTGACCAATACCAACTACGCTACTTTGAAACCGAGCTCGGGAGTAGGGTTGGTATTAAGCGACCTCTAAAAATTATAGAAATGAATAAGCACGTGAAAGGGCGTCGCAAACAAAATGAATTATCATTGAAAATAGACATGGGTGTAACCTCCGTAAACAAACAGGAAATTATTGTTTATGACGTCGAAAACATTACCAATGAGCAGTTGGAAGCTTTCACTGAAAATAATACAGTATTACCCACATACATGCCAAAATATGACCCCAATTTCTGGGCCGGATACAGCATTATAGAACCCAACCAAGCTATCAAGGGGTTTGCTTCGGAATAAAGTTTGTGATCTGAAGGTTTTCGGTTGAAAGTGTATTTAGTGGAACTGTAAAAAAAGATTAATCATCAACAAAAACCTTAGAAAAACTCAGCCACAAAAGAGTAGGTAAGTAAAGCCCATCCAATAACTAATAAGAACCCGCCAATTGGAGTGATTGGGCCTAAAAATTTGAGATGCTTTCCTTTCGAAGCCCCAATAGTCAATGCATAAATACTAAAGGAAAAAAGAAATGTGCCCAGTATAAAGCAATATGCAATATAGGTATCCAGGGGTGTATTAAACCCAAAATTATAACCGATAACAATTAGTAGAATGGCGTGATACATTTGATACTTAACCCCGGTTTCAAAACTTTGTAACTGTTCCTGAGTAAGTGTTTTTTTTAAAGCATGTGCTCCAAAAGCCCCAAATATTATAGCTAGTAATCCGAATAATCCTCCAAAAAACTGAGTTAGTAAAATCATAAGTAAATTTTTGGTAAATATATTTAATTTACTACAGCAGCTATTTTCAATTTCCACTTAATGAAAGTACTTTGGCTTTTCAATAGCTAGAATTAGCTACAGATCTTTACAAAGATATAGTCAGATTCATATCTCCATGAAGGGAAAAAGAACATTCTTCAAAAGATGGAGGTCCAAAGGTCTTCATTCTGGCCTTGGAGAAACCTACAGCCTCTTTTGGAATTCCCAACCAATTGGTATCCAACTTTTGGTTTCCGTTTGCATCATGAAATATGGCCACTGCATACGTGCCGTTGGGTAAATCTGTAATGGACAAGTGTGTTGTGCCTTTTTCGGCTTTTGTATGCTCCGCTCTATACACCGCATCAAATTTTAAAAATCCATCAGCCTCAGTGTAAAGCGCCACCATAATTGCTCCTTTTGAGGATTTGACACCGTCAACCGCGAGGATTAATTTGTGTTGAGCGGTAAGGCCTAAAGTGATAAGAAGAAAAGGGAT
>JBGTEN010000016.1:0-4357 GCA_041747755.1 Arenibacter sp.
AGGGGAGGAGCTTTTTTTTGTTCGTTGCCGGAATTTAGAACTAGTGGTTTCTATAATCCCGAATGGTTGGGACAACCACCAAAAAAAGCCGGAGTCTGAGCCCCGATTCCTATTGGGGGTCGAGGCCAACTTTCATTACACCACAATCATTTAAAACCCAACCGCTTTATCATCGCCGCGTTTGTCGGCTCCGCCTTCTAATCTTCCATCGGGTAGTACCCGTATAGCGTCTACTTTCCCGATTATAGGGGTTCTTTCTTCATTTATAATATACCCTTTGGCTACCAATTCCGCTTTTAATTCCGGAGTAAAACCTTCAGGTTCAAAAACAATTAAGTCCGGCAGCCATTGGTGATGAAAGCGGGGTGCATTTACCGCTTCCTGCATACTTAGATTAAACTCATAGACATTAAGTATAGTCTGTGCTACAGCTGTGATAATGGTAGAACCTCCCGGGGTGCCTACTACCATCCACAATTTTCCGTCTTTTTCAACTATTGTTGGTGTCATGCTACTCAGCATACGCTTTTCCGGAGCGATACTATTTGCCTCGGCACCTATAAGTCCAAACATGTTGGGAACTCCGGGTTTTGAACTAAAATCGTCCATTTCATTATTCAGAAAAAAGCCCAGTTCATCTGAAAATAGTTTAGAACCATAGGCGCCATTAAGCGTAGTAGTCACGGAGACCGCATTTCCCTGATTATCCACAATGGAGTAGTGGGTGGTCTCATCACTTTCTGTGATTTGAATAGCTCCATGGGAAACATCTTCCGATTTTGTGGCCTTATCAAAACTAAAATCTGCAAAGCGCTCTTCTATATAGATTTTGCTCAAGAGCACATCCAGAGGAATATCAACAAAATCGGGATCACCGAGAAAATAGTTTCGATCCGCATAAGCACGTCGGGCCGCTTCTGTAAAGACCTGTATGGTTTTGGTAGAATTATGCCCATATCGTGATAGCTTATAAGGCTCCAACATTTTAAATATCTGATTCATGGTAACGCCACCGCTACTGGGCGGACTCATAGAAATAATCTTTAAATCCTTGTAGTTAAAAATAATAGGTTGCCGCCAAACGGCTTCATAGTTCTCCAAATCGTCTTCCGTTACATAGCCTCCTTTTTCCTGAATAAAGGTTGACAGTATTTTCGCGGTTTCTCCCTTATAAAATCCGTCTCTTCCCTGCAAAACAATTTTTCTTAAGGTATTTGCCAGGGCTTTATACTTTATGGTATCTCCGGTATTAAATTCAGTAGCAAAAAAAGTACTATCTCCATTCACTTTAATAAAAGCCGCTCTGTTATTAGATAACCGTTCTGCCTGTTTTTCTGTGACCACCACACCACGTTCGGCCAATTGGATTACTGGTTCTAAAATTTCAGCCAATAGTAGGGTACCAAATTTCTTATGCACCTCAATAATACCTGCTACCGTGCCCGGAACTCCAACAGCAGTTGCGCCTAAGGTGCTTTTCTCTGGCAGTACATTACCTAGGGAATCCAAGTACATATCCTTATGAGCTGACAAAGGCGCCTTTTCACGATAATCCAAACTACCAACATCACCATTCACTTTTCTATAAACCATAAATCCGCCGCCGCCCAAATTTCCGGCAAAAGGATAGGCCACTGCTAGGGCTAATTCTGTTGCAACCATAGCATCAAATGCATTTCCTCCTTTTTTCATAATATTCACTCCAACCTCTGATGCTTCTTCACGAGCAGAAACCACCATAGCGCTTTCAGTGACCAACCCCGTGGGATTAGCAATCTTTTTTCCACAAGAAACAAATACGAGTATAAAGGGGAGGAGTACTAGTTTTCGCATAGTTCAATATATTTTTGTTTTGAAAAGATAGTTAATTCATTAAAAAAGGAAAAAAACTCAGCTTCAAATTTTTCGTAGTGTACTTCTAAGTCAAGGATAGCAAAATTCATTTTAGACCTGTTTTCCGTTCGTCGGTTCATACCATTAAGTACGCGCGCAATTCCTTCCATTTTTGAATAGTTTACAATCCAATTGTCGGCTATCATATAGGGCATTAATCGTTTAGTACCTTCCGGAAGTAACTCATAATGCGCTTCCAGAAGCATGTAAAAATCATCAACAAATTTGTCTAAAGGAGTTTCTGAATAGCGCTCCCAATTTTTAGCGAGAAAATGATCATAAAATATATCTACAATAACCCTGCTATAATGGCTGTAATTTTCGTGAAGGCGTTTTGTGCTCATCCTAACTGTGGGATGCTCATCTGTAAAAGTATCAATGGCACGGTGAAGCACAATTCCTTTCTGAATTCCTATCGGGAGATGCTTAAAATTATTACCACGGATACTGTCTGCAATAAAATTTCCGATAGTTATTTCGTTCTGCCCAAATGACAAATAGATGTGTGCTAAGAAATTCATGAGCCGAATGCCAACTTGGTAAGAACCGAATTTACGAATTAGCCCAATACATTTCCCTTGGATACGTTTATATTTGCAAAAAATTATACATACTTATGACACTTATTAAGTCTATTTCCGGAATAAGAGGTACTATTGGAGGAAAACCGGGTGAAAATTTAACCCCTTTGGATGCGGTTAAATTTGCCGCTGCCTATGGCACTTGGTTAAAATCCTACTCAAAAAAAGATAAACTTACAGTGGTTATAGGACGAGATGCCCGCTTATCCGGAGAAATGATTCAAAACTTAGTGGTGTCTACCTTGGTTGGTCTTGGTATCGATATTATTGATTTGGGGCTTTCTACCACCCCAACTGTTGAAATAGCCGTTCCTTTAGAAAAAGCAGACGGTGGAATCATTCTTACTGCAAGTCATAATCCCAAACAATGGAACGCCTTAAAGCTCTTAAATGAAAAGGGAGAGTTTTTAGATGCGGAGCAAGGAGCGGTAATCCTTGAAATAGCCGAGAAAGAGAATTTTGTTTTTGCCGAAGTAGATGATTTGGGTACCATAACCCGAAATGATGCCTATATCGATATTCATATAGACGAAGTGCTGGATTTACCTTTAGTGGATGCAGAGGTGATAAAGGCCGCAAAATTCAAGGTGGTGGTAGATGGTGTAAATTCTACCGGGGGAATTGCTATTCCAAAATTATTAGAAGAATTAGGGGTTGAGGTGGTGAAATTGTACTGCGAACCCAACGGACATTTTCCCCATAATCCGGAACCTTTAAAAGAACATTTAGGTGATATATGTAAATTGGTGGTAGAAGAAAAAGCAGATTTTGGAATTGTCGTAGACCCCGATGTAGACCGTTTAGCTTTTATTACAAATAAAGGAGAAATGTTCGGAGAAGAGTACACTCTAGTAGCTTGTGCCGATTATGTTTTAGGAAAGACGAAAGGAAATACGGTTTCTAACTTATCGTCTTCAAGAGCCCTTCGGGACATTACTGAAAAACATGGCGGAACCTACGAAGCGGCCGCTGTTGGCGAAGTAAACGTAGTAACAAAAATGAAAGTTAATAGGGCTATTATTGGCGGCGAAGGGAATGGTGGAATCATCTATCCTGAAAGTCATTACGGAAGGGATTCTTTAGTCGGTTCTGCTTTATTTTTGATGTTGTTGGCAGAGCGAGGGGGCACAGTACAAGAACTTCGGGATAGTTATCCAAGCTATTTTATGAGTAAAAAGAAGATAGAATTAACCCCGGGATTGGATGTGGATGGTATTTTAATTGCCATGGCAGAAAAGTATGTAAATGAAGAGGTATCCACCATTGATGGGGTAAAAATAGACTTTGCAGAGAATTGGGTACATCTGCGTAAATCCAACACTGAGCCCATAATTCGCATTTACACGGAAGCCAAAAGTCAGCTTGAAGCTGATACCCTAGCAGATAAAATTATTGGAGAAATAAAAGATGTTGCCGGATTATAATTACAGATTCTAGCTGCATTTAATAATTACAAAAACGCTTCCGGAACTTTATTTCGGTGTTTCCATCGTTTATGGGTCCAGAGATAATATTCCGGCCGTTCCGTAATCTGGCGCTCTGTCTCTCGTAAAAACCGATCGGTAATGAAGTTAGGTGCTGTTGTTTTACCCGAAAGGGTAATTGGAATAAATTCTGCTGCATAATATCCTCTCTTTACTTTGGAAACCTTTAAAAAAACCACAGCTAAATCCAGTTTTCTGGCCAATGATTCGGCTCCATTATAAATAGGAACCTTGATACCCATAAATTCACTCCAATACCGAGCTCTATGGACTTGAGGAGATTGATCACTTACCATACCATAGGTAGCCTTTATACCCATTTGTTCATTGCGCACAACCACTTTCACTGTTTCGTTCTGTGTTATTGGGGTTGTATTCCATTTGGCCCGCATTTTCTTG
>JBGTEN010000017.1:0-1906 GCA_041747755.1 Arenibacter sp.
TTCTTTATTTAGAAGTCCTTGCAAGTGGTTGTTGTTTGGCATTTTAAAATTCTCCATTTCAAATACGTTCTCAAAAACCAAAATCAGTTCTTTTAATTCGTTGAGATTGTCTGCTGTTACTATTTTAATATCTATTTTCACTCGTTATCTTGCTTGCAATTATGGGTAACTTTTTAAAAATCTCACTTTGGCTATATCAGTCCTAACGAGGGTTTATGCAAAATTGTTTTTAGCTCCACCTTCTTAAATTGTTTATGCTAGTAATGAATGCCAAATAAATCTAAACAGTTTATAGCATCAATTTAAGCGGTGCCAAACTTTTTAAGTAAGTATGGAAATAGCCCAAACCGTATAAAACCAAACAAAACCTATCCAGGTAATTGGGTGTATTTTTTTTAGCGTAAGCCAGTCATATACAAACAATGAGATGAATAAACCGTTCCATACGATTAGAATAAAAGCCATATAGTTATCTATATAGAGATTTCCTGTAACCCGGCTTAAAATAGGTTCCAAAATTAATAATGAGGCCAAATAAATATATCTTTTGTGTTTGGCTCCGTTTTGTCTGTTGAGATACCCAAGCAGTACCAAAATCGCAAAGCTTAGCATAAAAAAGCGATTAGCCTTCACAAAATATGGCATAGCATCCCAGCCCTTATATACAGTTATAAATATATATACTGTGCTAAAGAAAACTCCTATTGCAACTAACATACCGATAATGCCCCATTTAATATGGGCTTTGTAGTTCGCTTTCCGTATAAAATTGCTTTGAGCTACAAAAATGATGAACCAAGCAAACATAAAGAGCCCGTGGATAATAAATTTTGGGTCGCTGTTGCTTTTTTGCCCTACGTTGGTTATCAAATTATCAGAGAAGGCAATTAGAGACAGGATTAGCAGCATTATACTTGCTATTGGAAAATAGTATGTTCTCATGCGGATTTTGGTTAGTTTATTTGTCTTAATGACAATTTTTTAAACCTTTTACTGCCTTCTAAAATTTTACAATGCATATTCACCAAAAGTGAGCAAATTGTGATCTGGGTCTAGCAAAGAAAATTCTTTCTGACCCCAAGGTTTTGTTTCCAGTTGGCCATTAGGATGAATAGCAATTTTGCGATCTAAAATTGTTTGGTACAAAATATCAATAGTATCGGTTCTAATATATACTTGACCATAATTTTCCTTTGGGTCGAGCGTTTTAAACTCAAAAAAGTGAATTTGAATCCCATCTTTTTGTACCATTAAGTAGCCTTCATAGTCTACATTACCGTATTCTTCAAACCCCAATTGGTTTAAATAGTAATTTCGCGTAATCACCTTATTTCGCATTGGGAGTTTAGGATGTATGGCCGTAAGCACTGGAGGTTTGTTTTTGGTGATTCTAAGATAAGCATAATTAAAGTATCTCTTACGAATTTTAAACTAACAAACATCTAAATCCAGTGACTTAAATCTTCTTTTGAAGGGAGTTATAAACCATTATGGAGATTTTATATGATGTTCGTTATTCGGATGCAAAAACCTTCCAAGAGGTATTTAAAAAAATAACAAGTTTTTCCCCTAAGGAATCAAAGAGAAGTATAGTATAAATGCTATTTTGGTTTGATTAAAGGATTGGCATTGATGGATTTTGTATCCAATCATGTTTTGAAACCATTATAATAGCTTACTGTTTCGTTTTTATTTCAATAGCCCACGGTTTATCCTTATATCTGTATGGGGCGTGGGCTATGATTACAATTATTTCTCAAATTTTGTCAAGACCATACTGCCGGTTTTGTCGCCTTTTTTATTGTAGTTTTCGGTCTTTACCATTCCAACACCTTCAGCAAGCCATAATCGTGAAGGAAAGGTTTGGTTGCTAATCATCATTTTAGTTTTGGTCTCGCTATAAATC
>JBGTEN010000018.1:0-8867 GCA_041747755.1 Arenibacter sp.
AGCAACGAACAAACATCAACAAAACAATGTCAGTTCGATGTCCCGCCATTTGCGGGACGTACTTGTCCGCCGCAGGAGGATCGAGAACGGCTTGTGGGTTCCATTTCTGAATCGTTCTCGAATCAAATCAATCAACGAACAACGAACAACCAAAAAAAGGTTTCAGGTTTGAAAGGTTTCAGGTTTGAATTTGTATTTGATTTTTGAGAGATTTATTTTTAACCTGAGTTCGGTCTAAGAATCCTAATATTGACTCAGGTTCTAAGCCCTTTTCCGCGAGAATAGTCTGAGCAAAGCTCTGAGATTCAGGAGCGACGAAAACTCGGAGCGACGCAGAGTTTGCCAGACGGTTTTCAGCTTTGGCTGAAAAATTCCTACGGAAAAGTGTCCTTTTCTTTGTTTCGTTTCTTTTGGACAAGCAAAAGAAATGAAAGTAGAAAATTAAAAAACTTAAAAAACAAATAACGTATTGAAAATCAGGTTTTTAATTATTATGTTAATTTTGATTTATATCGAACTCACGTTTTTAGCTTTTTTATTCTTGCGCTTATTTCCTGTTTATCTTTAACAGGCGATATCCAAATAAACCAGATAGTACCATCAACGAACAACGGTCAACGAACAACTAAAAAAAAATAAGTAACTTTAAATCCAGTCAAGAAACTGTAATTTTAATGAATACCCCTACCAAGAACATCCTAAACATAAAATTAATCACCGCCGAAGAAACCTATGCCGTACGGCATCCGGTATTACGGGAAGGGAAACCTTTGGATTCCTGTGCATTTGATGGGGACCATTTAGAGACAACCTTTCATATTGGGTATTTTGACGATGGCAATTTAATTGGGGTAGCGTCGTTTTTAAAGAATGACCATGCCGTGCATAACTTTACCAATGCCGGACAACTGAGGGGTATGGCTGTGATGCAAGGAAATCAAGGAAGAGGAATTGGAAAAGCATTGGTTTCTTTTGGAGAAACGCTTTTACGGGAAAAGTACCTGGATTATGTTTGGATGAATGCCCGGGAAATTGCAGTTCCTTTTTATGATAGCTGCGGCTATAAAAAAATTGGTCCTGTTTTTGACATTGCAAAAGTTGGAAATCATTATGTGATGTATAAAGAATTAAAGTAATTCCATGGAAAGAAGATCCTTTATTAAAAAAAGTAGTATTTCGGGATTGGCACTTACGCTTGTACCCGGTATGGTAATTCCTCATCAGGAACCCTATTCCACAGAAGAACTTATGGGAAAGGCAAATATTGATCTTTTTGGTAAAGACATCAATTTGCGTGAAACGGCTCACGACGCTTTTTTAGAAATGAAAAAAGCCGCCTATAGCGATGGTTTCAATATTAAAATTGTAAGTAGTTACAGAGATTTTAATAGACAGGAGGCCATTTGGGAACGAAAGTATTTGGAGTATACCGAAGAAAAAAATTTATCTCCCTTAAAAGCTATTGACAAAATAATAGAATACTCCACCATCCCCGGTACCAGTAGGCATCATTGGGGCACCGATTTTGACATCATAGATGGTTACCCCAAAACCAAGGGTGATGTGTTGGTACCGGAAAAATTTGAAGCCGGTGGTCCATTTGAAAGCTTTAAAAAGTGGATGGACGAGAATTCTAAAAAATTCGATTATTATTTGGTGTATACTAAAAACTCCAGAAGACGTGGATTTAAATATGAGCCATGGCACTACAGTTACGCCCCGCTCTCTGTACCCATGCTTACCGCCTTCCGTAAAAAGAACCTTTTACAGTTACTTCAAAAGGAAGATTTTTTAGGCTCAGAGCATTTTACCTCAGGTTTTTTAAGGACCTATATCACTGATAATATTTTGGATATAAATCCCGCTCTTCTATAAGATTTTTTCCTAACTTGTTTCTATAAACACACGCGTTGTGCCATGAATAGAGGCAACTGGAAAATTCGCATTTTTATAGGCTTGGCCATAGTGGCATTTGCCTTTGTTCAGCGCTGTAGTAATAGCGAGAAAAACCCTTATACAGGACGGGTTCAGAACATAAACATGACCGCGGAACAAGAAATTGCCATAGGGCTGCAAAGTACGCCGGAAATTGCACAACAATACGGAGGTTTGTATCCGGACCGTCGCTTACAAGCTTATGTAGATGGAATTGGCAGTAAGCTAATCAATAACAGCATAGCAAGAGAAACACCCTATACCTATGATTTTCATTTGCTGGCAGATGAACGCACCATAAACGCCTTTGCATTGCCAGGCGGACAAATATTTATTACCTATGCACTTTTTTCTCAATTGAATGAGGCACAATTAGCCGGGGTTTTGGGTCATGAAATAGGCCATGTCATAGGAAGACATTCGGCGGAAAGAATTGCCGAGGGCAGCTTTTGGCAAACCGTTACTATGGGGGCGTCTGTAGGAGCAGATGCGGGAAATATTGTAGGTAGTATTGGGCAAAATACCTTATTAAAAAATGGCAGAGGAGATGAGTTAGAGAGTGATGACCTAGGAGTGTTGTTTATGCTCAAATCCGGCTACGACCCCTACGAACTGATACAAGTGATGGAAATCTTAAAAGCGGCCGGTGGACCAAACCGTGTTCTGGAGTTTCAAAGCACACATCCTGACCCTGAAAATCGAAAAGAAAAAATAAAAGAAGCTATAATAAAGTATAAGGGCGGTGAATAGTGTTAATTATCGATACTTTAAAGAAGTTTTATATTATTTTATTTATATTTGGAATTCCCATTAAATCTTTCTGTACCTAAATTTATCTCTTATTGCTTTGCGTATAAGAACCTAAACAGAACTATATGGGAGCACTAGTACACTTTAAATCTATTTACGACGAGGCTTTTGATGATTGCAAACCCGGAATTGTGGTAATCTTATTAAAAATTTACTCAGTTTTTTGTGTTATGTTATTGTTCATGGCGATGTATGCATTTTTTTACAGAGCTTTTACGGGATTTCGTTTTTAATCATTTTCTACACACTGATAACCGATATTTCAGAACACCAACTAAACATGTATACTGAAGAAAATCCCGATGGAAATTCCACCGGGATTTTTCGTTTTCTGATTGATGATTGTGAATTATTTTTTGCGATTTTTTTCAATAACCTCTAAAGCGTCTTTTGCATTGGAAAGCTGGGCATACTCTTTTATAGTTCGGCCCTTGTCACATTTTAAAGAAAGATTAGCTCCGTTCTCAATAAGTAGCTCAAGTATCTCAGCCTGATTGTAACGGGCAGCAAAAATAGCAGGGGTCATCCCCAACGATTTCTGATTTACATTTTCTCCAAGTGCTATTAAACTTTTTACAGTAGCAATGTCTCCTTGCATTATTGCTTTACAAAAAGAATTGATTCCTTCAACTACGGGCAGTGCAGTTGTGTTGGTTGTTTCTAAATTGTTTCCGTTGGTTTTGGCATCAACGCCTGTAACTGCAAGCACGAGCGCTGCAGCTACCAATACGATAGTTTTTTTCATGATGAATTTGTTTATTGATTGTTGTATTAATTAATAGACTCCCTCCTTCCCGTTTTGTTTCACCATTTGGCGTTAAATAACACAACTTTAACATTTTGTTGATTTCCCTAAAATGCAAGGAAAAAGAAAACATAAATTTTAGCTATACTTCGCAAATCGTCCTACTTTTGCACTAGCAACCAGTTATAACATGAACAAAAAAGTACTCTTAATGATTTTGGACGGTTGGGGAAAATCTCCCGATCCCAAAATCTCTGCCGTAGACAATGCGAATACCCCTTTTATAGATTCGCTTTACAAAAATTATCCCAATGCCAATCTGTTAACAGACGGCATGAATGTAGGCCTTCCGGAAGGACAAATGGGCAATAGCGAAGTTGGCCATATGAATTTAGGCGCAGGGCGAATTATTTATCAGGATTTAGCAAAAATAAATCTAGCTGTTACCGAAAATACCCTTAAGGATGAAAAAGTGCTGAAAGATGCCTTTTTGCATGCTAAAACACATAACAAAGCAGTACACTTTTTGGGGCTTTACAGTGATGGAGGTGTTCATAGTCACGTTTCGCACCTTAAAGGTTTAATTGAGGCCAGCGAAAATTATGGGTTGGAAAAGGTCTTTATCCATGCCTTTACCGATGGCCGCGATGTAGATCCAAAAAGTGGAAAGGGTTTTTTAGTAGATTTAAACGTTTTCTGCTCCGGTAAAAAAGCGAAACCAGCCACGGTAATTGGCAGGTATTACGCCATGGATAGGGACAAACGTTGGGAGCGCGTTAAACTAGCTTATGATCTTTTAGTTCACAATATTGGAGAAAAGACCACTAATATAGCCGAAGCTATCCAAGAAAATTATGATGATGGTATTACGGACGAATTTATAAAACCCATTGTTATCACCGATGCAGAAGGAGAGCCATTGGCAAAAATAAAAGAAGATGACGTGGTAATCTTCTTTAACTTTAGGACTGATCGGGGCAGAGAACTTACACAGGTTTTAAACCAAGAAGATTTTCATGAACAAAACATGCACAAATTAAACCTGTATTACGTTACTATGACCAACTATGATGATTCCTTCACAGGGGTTCATGTGGTTTATGATAAGGATAATATTCAGGAGACCTTGGGGGAAGTGCTTTCCAAAGCAGGTAAAAAGCAAATCCGTATAGCAGAGACCGAAAAATATCCTCATGTTACATTTTTCTTTAACGGTGGAAGAGAAATACCTTTTGATGGGGAACAGCGAATCCTTTGTCCATCCCCAAAAGTAGCCACCTATGATTTAAAACCCGAAATGAGTGCTTATGAGATACGCGATGCCATCATCCCCGAATTGGAAAAAGGAGAAGTTGATTTTGTTTGTCTGAATTTTGCTAATCCTGATATGGTGGGTCATACCGGCGATATGAATGCTGCTATCAAAGCGTGTGAAACTGTAGACAGTTGCGCACAGGCTGTAATAACAACCGCTTTAAACAACGGATATACTACCCTAGTCATTGCGGATCATGGAAATTGTGAGACTATGATTAACCCGGACGGCAGCCCAAATACTGCGCATACCACAAATCCGGTGCCCTTAATTGTGGTAGATCCTGATATAAAAGAAATTAAAGATGGTGTTTTGGCAGATATAGCTCCGACAATTTTAAAACTTTTGGGTGTACCGCAACCATCGGTTATGACCCGATTTCCTTTGATATAAAACAATACTGTTACTTTAAAGCATTCTTTTCGTTTTAAAGTAATCTTTTATCTTTGCCACTATGATTATTATTAAAACAGCCGAAGAAATAGAACTCATGCGCGAGAGTGCTCTGGTAGTTTCCAGAACTTTGGGTATGTTGGCTGCAGAAATAAAACCAGGGGTAACAGCGCTGTATTTGGATAAACTGGCCGAAGAATTTATTAGAGATCAGCAGGCGGTACCAGGATTTCTGGGTATGTACGGTTTTCCAAATACTTTAAATATGAGTCCAAACGCTCAGGTGGTACATGGTATTCCTACAAACGAACCACTTAAAGATGGGGATATCATATCGGTGGATTGTGGAGCTGTAAAAAATGACTATTATGGAGATCATGCCTACACTTTTGAAGTAGGTGAAGTGGACACCGAAACTAAAAAGCTACTGAGAATCACAAAGGAATCGTTGTATGCAGGTATTCGGGAGTTTAAACTAGGTAACCGTGTGGGTGATGTGGGTTACGCTATACAAACCTATTGCGAAAACCAGGGTTATGGAGTTGTTCGGGAATTGGTGGGACATGGCTTGGGGAAAAAGTTGCATGAAGGGCCTGAAATGCCTAATTACGGTAAAAGAGGTAGAGGCAAGCGATTTCTGGAAGGGATGGTAGTAGCTATAGAACCCATGATTAATATGGGAACGCACCGTATAAAACAGCTTAAGGATGGCTGGACCATTCTTACTGCTGATGGTAAACCCAGCGCACATTTTGAACATAATGTTGCCCTAGTGAATGGAAAACCGGAGTTACTTTCCACGTTTCAGTACATCTACGATGCCCTTGGGATGACAAGTGATGAGGAAGATGAATTTAGGCAGAAAAAACTACAGCTTTAATGTATTTTTTTACAGAACAATTTAGAGTCCTTCCGGAAGTAGTAGAGAACAAAATAGTAGTTGATGGAAAAAGCGTTTAAATATCTCCTCAACCGTATCCCCAGACCCATTTTAATTACATTAAGCTACCTTGCAAGACCTTTGCTGGCCTTTTACTTAAAGGGAACAAATTACACCGACCCTATTGATGGAAGACAATTTCGAAAGTTTCTTTCCTATGGTTATGAAAAAACTCGGAAAAATGTATTGTCACCCTCTACCCTTTCTTTGGAACGCCACAGACTACTATGGTTGTACTTAAAAAATGAAACCAACTTTTTTACTTCCCCATTAAAAGTTTTACATTTTGCTCCGGAACAAGCATTTTATAAGCGGTTTAAAAAGTTACCCAATATTACTTATACCACCACGGATTTGAACTCTCCTCTGGCGGATGTAAAAGCTGACATTTGCCAGCTCCCATTTGCCGATAATTCGTATGATGTAATTCTTTGTAACCACGTTTTAGAACATATTCCAGACGACACTAAGGCAATGCAGGAACTTTACAGAGTTCTAAAGCCAAATGGTTGGGGCATATTTCAGATTCCTCAGGATTTAAAGCGTGAAACCACCTTTGAGGATAATTCTATTACCGACAAAGCAGACAGGGCAAAGATTTTTGGTCAGTATGACCATGTACGGGTATACGGCCTGGATTATTTTGATAAATTACGATCCGTTGGCTTCAAGGTTGATGCTGTGGATTATACCGCCAAACTTTCAACAGCAGCCGTAGAAACCTATCGTTTGGCATCCGGAGAACTTATTCCCCTGGTAAAAAAATAACTATTCCACAATAAGATTCCTAAATCCGTCTGTTATAAATTCATGGATTGCTCCTTCTTCATCCAAGTAAATAATGTAAGCCTCCAAGTCCTTATTCTGCACCAATAATTTAATGGATTCATCCAAATCCATAGCCATAAAAGCAGTAGCATAGGCATCAGCGGTAGCGCAGGTACTGGCAACAACACTTGCCCCTAACACATTGGAATTCTTGGTGTAACCTGTTTTCGGATTTATGGTATGTACGTACTTCTTACCTGTGTTTGGATCTATTCTGTATTTGCGGTAATTACCCGAAGATGCCAAAGCCCTGTCTTTGAGGGATATGATTTTTTTTAACTTGCGACTATCCAATACCTGAGGATCCTCAATACCTACGGCCCACTCTTTTTCTTTAATTCTATTTTCTCCTTTGGCTACCACTTCTCCACCTACTTCTACCAAATAATCTTGTATTCCTTTTTGATCCAGAAATAAGGCCAATCGGTCTATAGCATAACCCTTAGCGATGGCATTAAAATCAAAATAGATATTGGGGTAACGCTTTTTAATACGATTATTTTCTGTGACAGATACCTTGTCAAAACCAACAAATTTTAAAAGACTATCTACCTTAAGACTATCCATCCGAATTTCTTCACCGGGTCCAAAACCCCATGCGTTTACCAACCCACCAACTGTTGGATCAAAATAGCCATTGGTTATTTTATTAATTTCCTTGGAAAGTTCAAAAACATCCCTAAACATTTGATCTATTCTAACCGTTGAGTCGCCATTGTTTATTCTGGATATATCAGAATCGGGTCTGTAGGTGGACATTGACTTATTAACCGCCTCAAATACAGAATCGATTTCCTTTTGAAAATCCAGTTCCCGATCCGATAAATACGTGATAGCATAGGATGTACCTAAAGCACTTCCCGAATTACTATTTTTAACAGTCCCAAAGTTTCCAAATGAACAGGACCCTATTACTATTACTAGCCCCAAATATCCTCCCAATTTTAACCTAAACTTCAATAAGTCCGTCATAATCTACAATATAAGCTTCATTTAATAGTAGTGGTGCCTTATGGTCTTCGGCGTTAGCCAACCCAACCCCTGCGTAATACATTCTTGCCTCGTGTTTTAGGGCATGCGCTTTCATTTTTTGCATAAATACCTGATCAAACTCCTTAGGATCTGCCGGATACGTTACGGTACGCACAATAACAAAATGCAATTGCTTTTCCTTGAGGCAAACAAACTGTGGATTTCGTTTAGGTTTGCTATTAACACCCATAAATTCGAACCCGTTTGCTTCCAAATCTCTTCCAACAATATTCATTGCCAAATTATGTAGTTCCTGCTCAGTAAGCGGTCTCATGGATTGCTATTATAAAAAAACCGATATTTATCATATCGGTTTATGTCTATACTTTACTTAATACATCCGTATTAACACGACTTGAAAATATTATCCTCCAAAATCATCAAAACGAATGTGCTCATCGGGAATACCAAAATCCTCTCCCATTTTTTGCACTGCTTTGTTCATTAAAGGTGGTCCACAGAAATAGAGTTCAATATCTTCAGGCGATTCATGTTTACTCAAATAATTATCAATCACACAATTGTGAATAAATCCAACGAAGCCATCTCCCGGACCGTCCAACGTTTCTTTAACTTTCCAATTATCTTCAGGTAATGGCTCAGATAACGCCAAATAAAATTTAAAGTTTGGAAAATCTTTCTCTAAATTTTTAAAGTGATCCAAATAAAATAATTCTCTTTTAGATCGTCCACCGTACCAATAGGTTACTTTTCGGTTTGTTTTTAAGGTTCTGAAAAGATGGTATAAATGAGAACGCATAGGAGCCATTCCGGCACCGCCACCCACATATAACATTTCTGACTCCGATTCATTAATAAAGAACTCTCCGTAAGGTCCTGAAATAACAACAGGATCGCCTTGCTTTAAA
>JBGTEN010000019.1:0-23381 GCA_041747755.1 Arenibacter sp.
CCTTTTCGTTCCAATTGAAAAGAACCTAAGTCCCCGGAAGTCTTAATATCTTCAAACAATTCCCTACTAAGGATATTAATATCTTTAATGACCGGAATGGCTTTTTCTACCTTTTCCTTTGTAGATGCTCTATGAAAGTACCATGACCATTTAAAAAAATCAGCATCCCAGCGGGGTTTCATATAAAACGGACTCGCCGAATTGAACATCCATTTTATGCCTTTGGCAATCATTCCAGGCGATGCTAGGGGAATAATATGGCTTGGGGTAATGTACCCGGCATTAACAAAAGATGCGCCTGAGGAAATATCCGATTTATCAATAACCGTTACCTGATGTCCTTCCTTGTGCAAAAAATAGGCAGCACTGAGTCCAACAATTCCACCTCCAATAATTACTATACTTTTTCCCATAAATTAAATAGTATTAACCCCAACGCCATCCCAAAACCTTTTCAAACTCGAGCATTAAGTAATTAACTTATTTCTTCTCGTCCGCCGAAGCGATACCCGAAGGAATATAAAATTTCTTGAAACTGACTGTTACCAAAGCGAACTAAAGTTATATTACACCAGTTTCATTTGCTGCTTTGGATCAAAAACATAAATTTTATATTTAACCTCACCCGGAACTGCCTTTTGCAGTTCCGACCTCTCCCAAGGAGAGGTAAAGCGGAAATCCCGGGCCAAGGCTCGGGGAATCTTTAGATCACCTGGAACCCATAAGCATACGGATCGTCCTCATCAATTACAATTGTATTATATCCGTAAATTTTAGCCCACCCTTTTATGCCCGGAACAATAGCCGAAATACCTGCCAAAGCCGTCTCTTCTTCAATAGTCCCTATAAACTGCGAGCCGATATAACTTTCGTGAATAAATTCTTCTCCTATTTTTAACTTGCCTTTGGCATGCCACTGTGCCATACGGGCGGAAGTTCCGGTGCCGCAGGGCGATCGGTCAATGGCTTTATCTCCGTAAAATACTGCATTTCGAGCCGTTGCATTGGGTGCCATAGTGGCTCCGGTCCAAAGCATATGACTCACATCCCGAATATTTGAATCTTCCGGATGAATAAATAGATCCGGATATTTATTATTGATTCTCTCCCTTATTTCCTGACTAAATTGTATCAATTTGCCTGCGGAGAAATCATGTATTCCTGAAAAATTCTTTTGTGGATCCACTATGGCATAGAAATTACCACCATAAGCCACGTCAAAAATGAGTTCGCCCAAATCCGAGCTTTCAATGGTGAGTTCTGAGGCAGCTACATACGATTTTACATTGGTTAGCTTTACCCAATCTACTTTTTTTCCGGTTTGTTGATATTCAATTTGCACCAAACCAGCCGGAGTTTCCATCCGTACTTTCCCGGGAACTTTGGGATGTAGTAACCCCTCTTCTATCCCAATAGTTATGGCTCCGATAGTACCATGTCCACACATAGGCAAACAACCACTGGTTTCGATAAATAGAATTCCAAAATCATTGGCCGGATCGGAAGGTGGATAAAAAATACTACCACTCATCATATCATGTCCCCGGGGTTCGAACATAAGGCCTTTACGAATCCAATCATATTCCTTTAAAAAATGCTGGCGTTTTTCTGCCATGGTAGTCCCCTTAAGATTAGGTCCCCCGTGCTTTACCACCCGTACCGGATTGCCACAGGTATGGGCATCTATACAAACAAATGTGCTGCTTGACATAAGTTATGATTATTTAGTAGCTTTTATATAGGCAGCGATCCGTTCTTCTAAAATGGGCATAGTTACCGTTCCCTGCGCCAGGATAACTTCATGGAATTTCCGAATATCGAATTTTGGTCCAAGGGCCTCGGTGGCTTTCTTGCGCAGTTCTCTAATCTTTAATTCTCCCATTTTGTAGGATATAGCTTGTCCGGGCCAAGCGATGTATCTGTCTATTTCTGTGTTAACTTCGTGTGTAGAAAGTGCGGTGTTAGATGCCATATAGTCCACTGCTTGGTCTCGTGTCCAGCCTTTAACATGAATTCCTGTATCTACTACCAATCTGCAGGCGCGCCACATTTCATAAGTTAGTTTTCCAAATTCTTCGTAAGGGGTAGTGTAAATCCCCATTTCATTAGCCAAAAATTCGGTGTATAAGGCCCATCCTTCACCGTATGCCGATAAGTACATATTTTTTCTGAAGTTGGGAATACTATCGCCCAATTCTTGATTCAGGGATATTTGTAAATGATGCCCCGGAACGGCTTCATGGGCTGTAAGTGATGGTAAAACATATAGGGGTCTACTTTCCAATTTATAGGTGTTTACCAAATAGTATCCCGGTTCCATTTCACCGGACGAACCGGAATATCTACCTCCTGTATATTTGGGAGCTATGGCATCCGGAACCTTTATAACCCCATAAGGTTTTCGAGGTAAGGTCGTAAAGTATTTCGGTAGTTCCGCATCGATTTTTTTAGCGATATTTCGGGCTTCCTTTAAAAGTTCGTCTCCGGTGGTAGCATAAAATTGCTTGTCGGTTCGCAAAAAAGTCAAGAATTCGGCAAAACTCCCTTGAAAGTCAAGCTTTTTGATAATTCCTTCCATCTCGGCTTTAATCCGTGCCACTTCATTCAGACCTATTTCATGGATATCGTTAGCTGTATAGCGATCGGTTGTCGTATAATAATTGATCCTATTCTGATAATAAGCCCGCCCATTCGGGGTTTCTGAAACCCCAATACTTTCCCGGGTATGGGGGATGTATTCCGCTTCAAAAAATTGCTTTATTTTTTTAAAAGAAGGAACCACATTGGTTTCAATGGCCTCCCTAGCCCCCCGTAAAATGGAATCCTTTTGCTGTGCCGTCAATTCTGCCGGTAAGTTAAGAAAGGGATAATAAAAATTACTTTGTGCATAATCCGAAACAATATGGGTATCGTAAGTAGATTCATAGCCTTTAAAAATCACTTTAGGTTGAGAGCGACCTTGTCGTAATCCCTCCCGAAGAAGTATCAGATGCTCCTCAGTGAATTGAGGTATGGCATTGAGGACGTTCAAGTACTTTTTCGCTTCGGCGTAATTTAAAATCGGTTTTACCCTGTAATTCAAATTAAGATGAAAACCCTGATCCGATTGAATGGGATTGAGATAGGCTTTAAAATGATATTCATCTACCCGATCCTGAAGCAAAAATTGCAAAAGTTGCAAGGAAATACGTTCGGTTTCGGTAAGGGATTTGACATTTATAGCATCCAATTTAGCCAATTGCGTTTTGGCAAATTCAGCGGCCTTTTCTTCTAATGCTGCATCATATCTTCCAAGAGGATAAGCCTCCCGATCATACAGCTTGAAAGCTTCCACAGCTGCTATAACCTCCTTTAGCTGATCCGTGTCATTCGTTATTTCCTTTGGGGAATAAGACAACATTATCGCAATCACAAAGATTACGCCTATCGTTTTTAATCCCTCCATTTTGTGATATCCAGCCTTAGATTTTGGCATTCGTATGCTCCCCATTTACGATACGCATAATTTTTAAAGGGTTATCGTTTTTAAGGGCATCAGGTAAAAGTGCTTGCGGCCAGTTCTGCATTGCTATGGGCCTTACCCAGCGCTTAATAGATGAAGTTCCTACTGAGGTAAAACGACTATCTGTGGATGCAGGAAACGGACCTCCGTGTTGCATAGACGGGCAAACTTCTACTCCTGTGGGTACGCCATTAAAGATAATACGCCCTACCCTACTTTGGAGTGCGCTAACACTCTCCGTATACTTTTCAATATCAGCATCCGTACCCAAAATGGTACCGGTTAACTGTCCTTCCAAATGTTCTAAAACCGTTGTGACCTCATTGGTATCTGAGCATTGTACTACAATAGAAAAGGGACCAAATACTTCCCTGTGTAGGGTAGGATTATCCAAAAATGTAGCCCCTTCTACAGTCAACACCTTTTGTTGTGCAAAATTAGGTTGCGCATTAGCGCTATATTCGGCAACAACAGCAACCCCTTGTTGCCCGGAAAGTTCATTTTTATTCTTTTCGTAGGCTTCGTAAATATTTGGGTGCAACATGCAAATAGGGTCTATCTTGGAAATCTCAGCACCCAAAGTATCGATAAAATCGGTTAAACTTTTACTTTTTATGCCAACAATCAGGCCGGGGTTGGTGCAAAACTGTCCGGCTCCCATGGTTATAGACCCTGCATATTGGGCAGCCCAATAGGCTCCCTTTTCTTCCAGAGCTGACGGTAAAGCAACTACAGGATTGATGCTTCCCATTTCTGCAAACACGGGAATAGGTTCCGGTCGTTGGTTGGCCAAATGGTATAAGGCCGTTCCCCCTTTGATGCTTCCGGTAAATCCAACTGCCTTTATTTTAGGATGCTTTACCAATTGTTGTCCTACTTCCAATCCGCTACTATTGAGATTAGAAAACACGCCTTTGGGCATTCCTGTTCTTAGAGCAGCTTTTGAAACGGCGGAAGCGACCAACTCTCCTGTACCGGCATGCATTGGATGACTTTTGACAATTACCGGACAGCCGGCAGCCAAGGCGCTTGCCGTATCTCCACCAGCGGTTGAGAAAGCGAACGGAAAATTACTGGATCCGAAAACGGCAACCGGTCCCAAAGGAAAAAGCATTTTTCTTAAATCTACTTTCGGGATGGGTTGTCTATCGGGTTGCGCTGTATCTATGGTAGCCTCGACCCAGGATCCTTCTTCTAAAAGTGTAGCGAAAGCTCTTAACTGACCGAGCGTTCGTCCTCTTTCGCCCTGAGCCCTACCCTCAGGTAATCCGGATTCCTGACTATATACTTGCAATACATTATCGCCTAAGGCTTCAATTTCTTCAGCAATAGCAATCAAAAATGCTGCTTTTCTTTTTCCCGAAAAATCCTTGTAGGTTTTAAAGGCTTCGGAAGCTAATTCTGCGGCTAAATCAATCTCTGCTGCATTGGCCTCATGAAATTTCCAAGTATTTTGAGCATTGGTTTTCGGATTAAAAGTGGTAAAAACTTTTTCGCCTTTTGCTGATATTTCTCCGCCAATGTAATTTTCTCCTTGAATCATTTTGTTCTTTTATTTGTTCATTCAACTTCTATGTAGGAGGTTGCCGATTTTTTTTAAGTGTTGGTATCTAATAACTGGTGGGGAAAATAATACCTTGCAACCCTTCTATGTCAAAAATACGAATCCTTTCCTAAACACTGTCCAAAGAACTGAATTAGTCTGGAACTAAGTTCATAAGTCTTTAAAAACAATTTGTTTACAATTCAACTAATCCCTTATATCAGAAAGATCAGGTCTATTCTTAAGGGCTGCATCTATTATATTCTGAACCCGGATGCGTTCTGCTCCCTGTAAGGGTAATCGCGGGGCTCTTACATTTTCAGTTCCTATTCCGGTGGCTACCTCGGCTAATTTTATATTTTGTACTAATTGCGGACTAATATCCAATTCCAATAATGGCATAAACCAACGATATATGTTCAAGGCTTCCTGAATTCGTCCTGACTTAGCCAGTTTATAAATAGCGACAGTTTCCTCAGGGAAAGCACATACCAATCCGGCTACCCATCCGTCCGCTCCAAGGAGCAAACTCTCAAGCGCCAAAGTATCAACCCCACATAATATTTGTAGTTTATCCCCAAATCTGTTACGAATTCGAGTAATATTAGTCGTGTCTCTGGTAGATTCCTTCACTGCTTGAATGTTTTTATACTCCAATACTTCTTCGAACATATCCAGCGTTACCTCAATCTTATAATCAATCGGATTATTGTAAATCATGATGGGCAGATTTGTATTCTTTGCCACCTCCTTAAAATAAGTTACTGTCTCAAAGTCAGTTGCCTTGTAGCGCATTGGAGGTAGCATCATTAATCCGGAAGCCCCATATTCCTCAGCCTTATTGGCGGCAATTACTGCGCCTTTAGTTGATTGTTCCGCAATATTGATTATTACAGGAACCTTGCCGTTTACTATACCAACAGTTTCTTGAATCAGGTTTTTCTTTTCATTGTCAGATAAGGTACTAGCCTCTCCCAAAGTTCCTCCCAAAATAATGCCGTTGACACCAGCTTTTAACTGAGCCAGAATATTGGTGCCAAACATTTTTAAATCCAAGGTATCATTCTCTTTAAATTTTGTAGTCACTGCGGGCATAATGCCCTTCCATTGTATCGTCATCCGCTTTTAATTTAATGTTCTCTTTATATTCTTTTTGAAGTCTTTACTTGGTGTGTACTTTATCACTATAATTGATTGAGATGATAGTTCAAATATAAACTCAACTTCCATGACAAATTTAGTGCTTTGAGGTTACAGGCCGTTAGTCTTAAATTAACTACCTATGGTACTATATTACCCTATAAATACCTTTTTTTACAATATTTATACAAATAAACATACATTTAACACCAAGAAATTACAATAAGTGAAAGTTAAGCCCTTTAAAATCTTAAAACCCAATCCGCACAGTTTGGTGGTGGAAGTGTATTGCGATACTATTTTTTATAATCAGTTGCATCAGCATGAGGAGATTCAGATTAGCTACATAGTAGGCGGTCACGGCAGATTGATTGTGGGAGATAGCATCCATAGTTATGTTTCGGATGATATTTTTGTCTTAGATTCCAACACCCCACATCTGTTTCAAAGTACAGAAAGCAGCACCCCTTCTCATATGATATCTGTTTTTTTTACTAAGGAAGGATTTGGTGAAATTTTCAGCGTCATTCCCGAGTTATCAGAAATCAACGCCTATTTTGAGACCTCTGTTAAGGGTGTCAAAATACGCTCAACCGGTAATGATTTAAAGCAGCTGTTTCTTGATTTTCCGACCACGCATAACCTGCAACGATTCATTCTCTTTTTAAAATTAATCCAAAACCTAAAACAAACTGAAAGTCAGCCCCTAGTATCAACTCTCCCTGCAAGATTATTGTCCAATGCACAAGGACAGCGTTTGCAGCTTATTTTCGAATATTTAATGAACCATTTTCACAGCCCAATTAAATTAAAACAAATTGCCGGAATCGTACACATGACGCCACATTCTTTTTGCCGATTTTTTAAGCAAAGAACAAACAAGACTTTCTTTCAGTTTTTAATAGAACTTCGTATAGAAAATGCTTGTCAGCTCTTATTATTTTCACCAATGCCAACAATAGCAGAAATTTCCGAGCGATCAGGGTTTAATTCGCTTTCTCATTTCAACCGGACATTTAAGAAAATTAAAATGATGACACCTTCTGAATTTGCTCAAAAAAACAGTTTAGAAAAACTTTAAACTATGCTGTTTAAGATTGACATTGGTTTGCCTTTAAACAGATATGATTCTTTTTAAGTCAATAGCCCTTCTCTTTAAACTTCTATAGCAGCAAGTGTATAACGCCATTCCTATTGAAATTAGGAGTTGATTATTCTACTTTTTTTCTTGCTGATTTTTTGTTAAGGTAGAGATCAATAAAACTTCTTCTTCCTTATAAGGACTACCATCCTTTCTAAAAATTTCATGGAACCATAGTTCAGGTTCGGAACCATCCGGTATAGGTTCATCCCAAGCATATTTGGTATTGGATTTTCCGTCGACAAGACCCCAATTAATAGCACCTATATTCTCTTCCTTTAACATTGGCATTATAGTTTGGAAAAGACTATTATTTCTTCGTGCCATATATTCTGTACAAATTAGAGGCCGTCCATATGTTTTCAAGGAGTCAATAGCCCTTCTATGTGCTGTTGAATCGTTGTAATTATGATAGGTGATAATATCTGAATTTTCTAACTGAAACTCATTAAGTGTCTTTAAATCAATGTTCCATACCCCAACAGATAATGGTTGCGAAGGATTAATCTCACGACCCCAACGAAACACACTTTTTAAAAGAGGCAAAGATTTCTCACCATATCCAGAATTTCCCGGTTCGTTATAAAGGTCCCATAGCAGAATTCTATCATCCTTTTTAAAACTTTCCAAAATATCCTTTACGTAAGCTTCTAATTTCGGGTAAAGTTCTTCTTTGGAAGAGCTGAACAAAATATCTCCCGGGTCCCTAACCCAACCAGAATTATGAACTCCGGGCTTCGGCTCCGGCTGTTTACCAAGAGAAAAATTAGGATTCCAGCAGTCATCAAAAAAAACAAAAATGGTCTTTATTCCATGACCTGAGGCAATTTCCAGATAGTTATTAATTCTTGATTTAAAACCCTCACTATCCACATCCCAAACCGCATGGTGCAAGTAAACCCGCATACAATTAAGGCCTATTTTTTTTGCCCAGCTCAACTCTTTATCTATAGTTTCTACATCAAAGGTTTCAGCTTGCCAGGTTTCCAACTGGTTAATAGCGGTACTAGGATTAAAATTGGCGCCTGCAAGCCATGGTTGTTTTGCTCCCCATTCCGCGGCCCTTTCAGATGTCCATCTCAACGCCATCTCCTGATTAACATTAGTTGGCTGCACCTTTGGTTGTTCTTTTTTGCAACCTATAATGACAAGACAAAAAATAAAAATAACCGCCTTATTTACGTGATTTCTGATGTTCATATGTATTCCTTTTTGTGTTTCCTATGTTTATAATTTTAAAAATAGTGATTATTTACAAATTAAACTTTTGTAGTATCAAGATTAAAAGTGACAAAAGAATTTAGGATAAAGTTTCAACTTCTTTACCACCTATGAATAGTAGAAAGGTTTTAAACAAGGTACTACCTTGAAATGTTTAATTTTCCCTATTTTTGAAAACTTTTTGAAATTTTAAAACAAACGAATGAAAAAAATACTTCTCTTGGTTGGGTTTGTAATTGGATGCAATTCTTCCCAAAAAACGGTAGATAGGGAGTCAGCAACCACTACACCGGAACTTTCTCCTGTTACCTTTGCAGAAAGTATTTCTGAAGAGGAGTTAAAAGACTACTTGTATACCTATGCCTCTGATGAATTTGAAGGCAGGGAAACCGGAAAACCTGGTCAGAAAAAAGCTGTAGATTTTCTTAAAAAGGTTTATGAGCGTTTGGGAATTCCTGCAGCTCAGGAAAACGGAGATTATTTTCAGGATGTACCTTTAGAAATTACCAAACTACCAAAGGGATCTATTGTTGTTAACAGTAAGGATTTCCCTCTTGGAGATGATATTATCTCTTTAGCGCCAGCGGAAGGTACTTATAATTCCATAGTATATTTAGGTTTTGGAATTGAGGATACCAATTATTCCGATTACACAGATTTAGACTTAAAAGGAAAAATTGTGCTGGTAAAAGCCGGAGAGCCGGTTAACAAGGATGGCACTTACGTAATTTCCGGAACAACAGAAAAATCGGTTTGGAGCAATCCATCAGAAGTTCTTGGAAGAAAGATTGAGCTTCTAACAAGTAAAGGAGCTAAAGGAATGTTTTATTATGATGAGGGTAATTACAGTAGGTTTAAAAGTAGATTTGAGGTTCTAAGTCACGGAAGCAATGATAGAATGATCCTTAAGGATGAGTCGGTTGAAACTTTCGAAAATTTTTATATTAATTCGGAGTTGGCAAATGCAATCTTCCCTGACGTGGACAAAGACAATTCTCCGAAAACCATACCTGCTTCAATTACTCTTAATCTTGAAAGTGAAAGTGAAGCAATTAAATCCGAAAACGTTGTGGCAATCTTAAAAGGATCTGAAAAACCGGATGAATATCTTGTAATTTCTTCTCATTTGGATCATATTGGGATTGGAAGTGATGGGCAAATTAATAATGGTGCCGATGATGATGGCTCAGGAACAGTTGCCTTGTTAGAAATTGCAGAGGCATTTAAAAAGGCCGCAGATGCAGGACAAGGCCCAAAAAGATCCATTGTATTTTTACATGTAACAGGAGAGGAAAAAGGTCTCTTAGGGTCGCAGTTTTACACTGATGTAGATCCTATATTTCCATTGACTCAAACGATTGCTAATTTAAATATTGACATGATTGGAAGAATAGATCCAAAACGACAAGGCAATAGAAATTACGTTTATTTAATTGGGTCCGACAAGTTAAGTACAGAATTACATGAGTTGTCCGAAGAAGTAAATAAAGCATACGCCAATGTAGAACTAGACTATACTTATAATGATATAAATGATCCAAACCGTTTTTACTACCGAAGTGATCATTATAATTTTGCTAAAAACAATATCCCGGTAATTTTTTATTTCAATGGAACTCATGATGATTATCACAGACCAGGTGATACCCCTGATAAAATAAACTACGATTTATTGGAGAATAGAACCAGACTTATTTTTTATACTGCCTGGGAGATAGCCAATAGAGAAAAAACCATTGTTGTAGATAAGGCCATTGAATAATATTCGCAAGTCCTTTACAAATCAAAAAGTCTCTTTCTTTGAAGAGACTTTTTTTATGCTCAAGATGATTACTGCTATGGAAAGTGGACAATTGTATAGGCTTACATATTCTTTTAAAATCAAAACTTTTGGTCCTTAATGAATCTAAAAAATAGTTCCGATAGCTTGAACGCAATATTGTTGTAAAGAAGATGCATCTCATTTTCACTAAGGGTTATCGGAGGCTCAGGACAAGCTTCTGGACCTACTTTCCGTGTTCAAAGCAGTGCATAAAAAAAGTTCCCAATATCTTGGGAACTTTCTGTAAGGGTGGAAGACCGGTCTCGAACCGGCGACCTCTAGAACCACAATCTAGCGCTCTAACCAACTGAGCTACAACCACCATTTAATAGCGGATGCAAAGGTAATTTTTTTTAATTCATCTTTCAAAATAAAAAGGCTGATATTTTGTGGAGTTTTACATATAGACACATACAGTTATTAGGAAAAAAACTACATTTGATGTTTTCAAAATTATAATTATTCGATGAAATACACGATTTATAGGATGAAACACACAAAATTATGCGTTTCACAACATTTTTTATTTACCACGGTATTCTAAAACTATTTTTAACCCTTGTTAGTTTTGTTTTAATGTCCGGAATCGAATCTTATTTTATTTACAATTTTATACGGCAAATAAAATGTTATGGCCTAGTATTTCTTATTGGTTATATAACCCTAGGGAATGCGCAATTAGATCCACGAAAAACAGCTTTAACTGCGTTAGCAGAATTAAAAGCTAATCCTAATTACAGTCCAAAAGATACAGTCCAAATTGATTTACTTAATAAACTGGCAGAGGAATTGCGCTATTATAATTCTGACAGCCTTTTGTTACTCGCCAATCAAGCCTTGCAACATAGTAAGGCAGCAGGATATAAAAGAGGTGAAAGTATGTCGTTATTGCGGATTGGTGATTATTACTCCGATCAAGGTGACAAACAACAAGCCATTGTACACTTCCAAAAGGCACTTGAATTGGCACAACATCTTCCAAATCCCAATCTCAGTCTTCGTATACAGAATAATTTAGCAAGTGAATATGTCTACAGTGGTGACTATGCCATGGCATTAAACGGTTATTTAAAAGGTATAGAACTTGCTGAAGCTAAAGGAAACAAAACAATGCAATCTATAATGAATGAAAATATTGCAAACCTTTACGCTTCTCAAAAAGACTATCCTCAAGCATTGGAATTCTACAGAAAGGTTAAAAAACTAAATGAAAAACTGGAAAATCCAATCCATTCGGCAAAAACAATGGCTAATATAGCCTCTTTATATGCAGAAATGGGAAGTACAGAATACGCCATGTTCAATGTAAATTCCTGTATAACAACTTTCGAAAAACATCAAATACTAGACTGGCTAGCCTATGCTTATGAAGTAAAAGGAAAAATTTACGTAAATCAGGAAAAATATTCTTGGGCCTTACAATGGTATAACCAAAGTGCTATGCTCCATAAAAAGATTTATGATGACCGCGGAAAAATAGATCTTTTGAATGGTATGGCAATGGCCTACCTTGGCCTTAAAAAAGACAGCATTGCTGAACAACACGCCAAGGAAGCATTAGAAATAGCAACGCGAATATCATTTTTGGAAGGAATTCAAAAAAGTTCTAAAGCGTTATACCTAACAAGTAAAAATAAAGAAGATTACGCATCAGCGTTGCACTATCACGAGCATTTTCAAAAAGTGTCTGATACCCTTTCCAAAAGAGAAAACAGTAAAAGTCTTAGCATGTTGCAGACCAAAATCGATTATGAGAAGCAACGGGCAGGCCTCATTCAAGAAAATGATAAGGCATTGGCAAAACAACAAGACTACATTAATGTAGGGTTGGCAATTCTATTGGTTTTTATTGCGATTACACTAATCATACATAGAAATGAGAAAATTCAAAAAAAGCTTAATAAAGAGTTAAGTCATAAAAAAGAGGATCTGGAAAAAAGAGAAGCAGAACTTTATGAAATAAATGAAACAAAAGATAAACTATTCTCTATTATTGGCCATGATTTAAGGGGTCCTATCGGAGCATTACAAGGCCTATTAAAGCTTTTTAAAGACGGTGAAATTTCAAAGGAAGAATTTTTACAGTTTATCCCCAAATTAGGTGACGATGTGAACCATATCTCGTTTACTCTCAATAATTTATTGTCTTGGGGCCAGTCGCAGATGAAAGGTGCCATTACACGCCCTTCTGTTATTGCCCTTGAAAATCTTTTTTTAGAAAATATTAATTTGTTGTCTGACATCGCAAGTTCAAAATCAATTGCAATCATCAATAAGCTACCGGAAAATATGCTCGCCTGGTCTGATGGAAACCAGATGGATATTGTAATTAGAAATTTGCTAAGTAACGCCTTGAAATTTACCCCAAATAAGGGCACTATTACCATTGGTGCAGAAGAAAAAAGTGGTAATTGGGAGGTATTTGTGCAAGACACAGGAGTAGGAATTGACAAAGCCCTGCAAGAGCAACTATTTTCAAGAAACGCCAACACAAGCACCTATGGAACCAACAAGGAAAAAGGTACCGGTCTGGGATTGGCCTTATGTAAAGAAATGATTGAGAAAAATGCCGGAGCTATTTGGGTGGTAAGTGTACCAAAAATTGGTAGTTGTTTTTATTTTACAGTACCAAAAGGCGAAGAAAAATATAGAAAAACCGCTTAAATTAGCTTATCTAAATCACTTACAGCTACATAGCGCTCTGCTGTAAACCCTTCAGCATACTCTACCCCTACAAGTCTCCCTAAATCTCTTGCTCGGTAATTTATACTGTCTATAAAATTTTTACTACTAATAGGGGTATCCGGTTCATTGCTTTTCGGGTCATAAAACTGAGAACTGTATGCTAAAATAGCCTCGGTTTTTTTTTCTATGAATCCGCTAACATCCACAACAAAATCAGGCCTCACATCCTTCCATTGAATATAATGATACACGTTTTTTGGTCGCCATGGTTCCTGCCATTTATCCTGCCCATCCAGTTTTGTGTCAATTTTTATAAGGCCGCTTAAAAAACATGCATCACTTACCAAAGAACTTCCTTTGGCATGGTCTATATGCCTGTCCTCAATAGCATTGCACAATACAATTTCCGGACGGTATTTTCTTATTAGTTGAATTATTTTTAATTGGTGCCATTTGTCATTTACTAAAAATCCGTCTGCAAATTCAAGATTTTCCCGAATTGACAATCCTAAGATTTTTGCTGCGGTGGCTGCTTCTTTATCCCTTAACTCAGCAGAACCTCTTGTGCCAAGTTCTCCTCTTGTTAGATCAATAATGCCTACCTTTTTTCCGGCTGCAACTTCTTTGGCTATTGTAGCACCTGCACCCAGTTCAGAGTCGTCCGGATGCGCTCCGAATACTAAAATATCTAATTTCATCTGTTTAATAATGTGTTTTTCAACTTTCTAATGTACCCCGGGAATTATAATCAATGCTATTTGAACAGTGTGCATGGGGATACGATTTACAAGCTGCTGATTTTTAAATTTTTAGACTTCAACAGTGCTTTTGACTCTTACTATATCCAGCGCCTGTTCTATATCCTCCCTTAAATCTTCTACTTCTTCTATTCCCACAGAAAAACGAATAAGACCATCGTTAATTCCTTGTTTTTTTCTCTCCTCAGGACCTAACAAAGCATGAGAAGTTAAGGTTGGAGACACCACTGTACTTTCAACCCCCGCTAAGCTCATTGAAGGTTTTATCAACTTTAAGGCCTTTAAAAATTTTGAGGCATCCATGGTTGTTTTTAGTTCAAAAGACAACATTCCTCCAAAGCCTTTCATTTGTTTTTTAGCCAACTCATGATCAGGATGCGATTTTAAACCTGGATAATATACGGCCTCTACTTCATCATGAGCGTATAAGAACTCGGCCATTTTTAAGGCATTTTCATTCTGTGCTTTAACCCGAATCCCCATTGTTTTTATACTGCGCTCCAACAGCCATACGGTAAAATCACTTAAGCTACCGCCAAAGTTTTTAGCAACATGAAAAATTGCATCCATATGTTCTTTGGAAGAAGCGGTTGCACCAGCCAGAATATCGGAATGACCACCCATATACTTTGTAGCACTGTGCAGGACTACATCTATTCCAAAATCGATTGGATTTTGGTTAACGGGACTGGCAAAGGTATTGTCAATTATAGAAATTAACCCATGTTTTTTAGCTATTCCTGCTACCGCAGTTAAATCTGTAATGGTAAGTAATGGATTTGAAGGTGTTTCTAAATAAATGACTTTGGTGTTTTTTTGAATCTTAGCTTCAAAATCGGCCGGTTTCCAACCTTCTGTAAAAGAATACGTAATTCCGTATTTTTTAAATTCTTCAACCACCAGATTATAGGTTCCACCGTATAACGTTTGCTGTAAAACTATATGGTCTCCGGACCGTAAAAATGCAAACATTGCAGTACTTATTGCTGCCATACCACTTCCAAAGATCATGGCCGCTTCTGCATGTTCTAAAGCTGCAATCTTTTGGGAGAGTGCCACCTGATTTGGTGTATTGAAATATCTGGGGTATCTCTTTACCGCAACATCCTCAAAAGCATATGAGGTACTCATATACAAAGGAGATATTGCTCCTTTAAATTCCTTATCTTCTAACTCCCCGATGTGCGTACAGATTGTATTAATGCCTTTTCCGAAATTCTTCATTGAAAAACAAATTTGAGATGTAAAATCGATATGTATCCGATTTTGAATCTCAAAGTTACGAAATTAGGTGGTACTGGATTTTTTTATGAAGTTTTTTGTAAAGCGATATTCACCTTAATTTTAAAAAAATAAAAGTCAAAAACATATTGCTTTAATAGACATTATCTATTTAGCAAATGCGATAATAGCCCCATTGAATTTGGAAACTTCTTCCAAAAACAAACTGTGTCCGCTGTCCTCAAAAGCAATTAATTGTGATCCCTGTATACCAGCTTGCATTTGTTTGGCAAGTTCAAATGAACATATTTTATCCTTTTTCCCATGCAAAATTAGGGTTGGAATTTGAATTCTTTGTAGATCGTTTCTCAAATCGGTGTCGCGTAAAACAGCCAAACAAGCAGCCGTTGCATGAGATGAAGCACTTAATCCAATACCATTTAGCCAAGCACCCATACCTTCATTTAATGAATCTTCTTCAGCAGAGAATATTTTTGCGAAATCGGATAATAGCTTCGGTCTGTCTTTATAATTTAATCGAATTAATTCATCAACATCCTCTTTGGGAAGATTAAAAGGGAAATCCGTACGTTGAGTCCAACTTGGTGCCGCAGCAGCGGCTAAAATAAGCTTTGAAATATGGGGTTCTGTATACTTGGATGCAAAACGTAATGCAATGGCTCCTCCCATGGAAAACCCACATAAAACAGCATCTTCTATATCCAATTTGTCTAATACCCTTTTTATATCTGCTGCATGAACATCGTAATCATAAGGTCCGTAGGGTTTATCAGATTTGCCAAAACCTCTTAATGTAATGCCAATAACTCTAAAATTATTGGTTACCAAATCATTATATTGGTATTCAAACATTTCATCGCTTAATGGCCAGCCATGGATTAGCACTATAGGAATTCCTTCCCCGGCATCTGTGACATGGAGCCTAACATTTGGGGCAACTTTGATATATTCTGCACGTGCCTTAGGCATATCTACTCCACCAATAATCTTTTCCTTCCGTTGCTTTTCTATTTTGCTTTTCATTTGCGTCTTTATTTTAGTGAACGAATTAAAACTTTGTGCATCAGTTCTTTAAAAAATTTTAATCCCCAAAAAGTAAACTCAGTAGTTCCTTGCCTTTCCAAGGGTTGTAGTGAGCAATGCTTTTAACTTATCCTTTGCTCCCTTTACTGCCTTTTCATCTGTGTTTGCATGGTTTGTTACCGCAACCGGGTTCATTCCCTCCAAACGGGCTTCCAATAAACATCGCTTATCATCCTGACCATCCTTGTTGCCATCTTCATCTGATAAATGGACTTCCAAACGGGTTATTTGATCTTTAAATCGATCTAACCCCTCGGCTAGTATACTTGATAAGAATTCAGTAAGTTCGGCACTGCCATCTACATTGTTATCGGTGTTGAATTGTATTTGCATAATTTTATTTTATAATTATTAATAGCGTAAGACTGCTGCCAAGCCGGTATCAGTAGGCATTTTTTCTTGAGGAAGCACAACGACTTGTCCACCCATCTTTAGTACCAATTCGCCCATATCATCTAATAGGTCGTCTACCTTGGGGTTTTCAAGGTCCTTTTTTTGGGTATTTCCAGTAATAAGATTTGTAATTCTAACAGGAATAACTCTATCGGCTTCAACCAATAGCGTGTCAATCCTTCCCTCCACCGCTGCCTTAGCCGCTTCCTTTAAATCTTCACTACCTAAACCTTTTGCTTTGGCCTTCTGAAACTTATCTACAATATTTTTAAGCTTTAATTCAACCTCCGGTTCCATTATTTCCCATGCCAAGTTTTGCAACCGCTCTAAAGAAACACCTGATGGATTAATAGGAATACCAAGAGGAAATATATTTGGGTTTTTATTAACCTGATAAAAAAGATGATGGTGCTCGGGTAAGGCGGCTAAAATTACTGGTAATCCGGTAGGTTTAGAGAACACATCGTTAACGGAGCTAGCAACCACTCTAAAAAACCGTTCGGCATCTAAATCAACTTCTTCCTTTTTCCCACCATGCCCATGACGCATACCGGAACTTTCACCGCCGGCACCACCATAGGAGGCGACGGTAAGATGCTTTTCTGTAAGCTCTTCTCCAAGAGCTTCAGTAATGGTATCGGGAATTGATTCTGGCATATCAATTTCTGATAAGGAATGTTTGTTTCCTTCATATAATTTAAATTCATGTAGGCTTAAAGCCAATACATGATAACGTTCCAGCGATTGGATATACTGTCTTAATGGTTTGGTATGAAAGCTATCGGCAACTATAGCTAATTGCGCTACAGGTACCTTAAGTCCTATTATTTCTGTATAATTAGATGTGCTAAATACGGCTAATCCCTCTAAGGCATGATTCCAAAAGTCAGAATCATCCGCTAATGCTTCAAAAGGTTCTAATTGCTTTCGAGTCTGTTCGGTGGAATATTTTAAGAGAAGTGATTTTTCCAACTCCTTCACCAAAACCTTAAACTGAATAACATCTTTAAGGTTTTCAGGGTGCGTTCTGTGGGTAGGCATATACAATGAAAGGCATATATCTTCCTTGGTTTCTAATAATTCTTGAATTAATTGTAATGTAAGTAATTTCATATAAAATGATGTTTATGATTTTTTCTCCTTTGAAAACTTAGATTTAAAGAGAAATTAATTCGTAAAATTTACCGACTATCCCTAGCTGTTTTCCGTTTGCAAGCTCTGTTGCACTTTTACAGCAAAAGCAGTGATTTCTTGATTAAACTGCGCGGGATTTTCCATATTACTTAAATGAGCTGCATCTTCCAGAATAGTTAAATAGGAGTCGGTAATCCCATTGTGAATAACTTTCGCTGAGGTAGGTGGGGTTATTTTATCCTCTTTTCCAACTAAAATTAGTGTGGGTATCTTTATTTCAGAAAGTCGGCTACATGTTTCCTGTCTTTTGGCCAATGCTTGTAAGGTAAGATACAAGGATTCTTCACTAGTATTTACTATCATTTCCCTCACTCTTTTTATTTCACCTTTTTTATTCCGAAATGATGTTTCTGCAAAGAGATTCTTGATACTCTCATCGGCATAAAGTTCTACTCCATTTTCTTTGATGTTATCAATCCCTTTCATGCGTTTTTCTACAGTTTCCGGACTATCTGCTATACAATTGGTGTCGCAGAGTACAAGACCTTCAAAACGCGACGGATAGTTTAAACCAGCATTTAATGCTATATATCCCCCCATTGATAAACCACAAAGGATAACCTTTTCTATATTTAAAACATCCATTAAGTCTATCAAGTCCTTAACAAATAACTCAATGGAAAAATCTTCATTTCCCAAGTCAGAATCACCGTGCCCTCTAACGTCGTAGGCAATTACCCGAAAACCTTCTGTTAATTCATCTATTTGTGCACTCCACATTGCCTTATTAAGCGGGAAGCCATGAATAAATAATAGTATGGGTGCATCTTTTGGTCCTTCATCCAAATAACTTACTCCCAGCGTATTCAAAAATATTTTTCTAATTATCATACTTGCCATTTCCTCATTCTTTATTTATGATATTACCTACTTCTGCTATTTATAAAGATATTTACACGCACAGCTATTATCCTTATACAATCTCAAGAAAGTGTTGTAAGATTTTGAACTTAGCTTTATAAGGTAGAAAAAGTTTAATAAAATTGTCTTAAAACCCTGTTAAGACCTCTGGCTACCTATTGAATAGGGCGAATTATAGGGCTAAACGCTTTTGCAGCCACAATAACTTTTTGGCCAATTCTGTAGTCAACGATCTCCGTAGCAGTAGCGATTACTTTAACTATGGAGTTTCCTGCCAATACACTAATGACATAGACTATGTCGCTTTTTGATATTTCAATAATTTCTCCTGTAAGTTTAAATTTGCTACTAATCTTATCTTCAGAAAAAACCTGTTGTGGTGATCCTTTTTTTATAATTTGTCCTTTATCCAAAACAACCACATGATCCGAAAGCTTAAAAATTTCCGGTAAGTGATGACTTACTAAAATGGTTGTTAATTGATAGTGATGATGAATTCTCAAAACATAATCCTGTAGTTTAAATCGCATTTGATCATCCAAAGCAGAAAGTGGTTCATCTAATAACAAAATTTTAGGTTTCCGAACAATTGCTCTAGCCAATGCCACGCGCTGTCTTTGACCTCCCGACAAATTTTCAGGTTTACTTTTTTGTAAAGTTTGCAATTCCATGATTTCCAGTAACTCATCTACAATAGGTGATTTATCATCTTTATGAACTGCAAAAGCTAAATTTTCTCTGACGTTTAAATTAGGGAACAAAGCAAAATCCTGAAAAACAAAACCAATAGCCCTTTTTTGAATTGGAAGATGAAATTTAGTCTTGTAATTATCCCAGATAACTCCATCTATTTCTATCATTGCCCTTTCTGCAGGTGCGAGTCCGGCAAGGATACGAAGTAGTGTAGTTTTTCCCGCTCCGGAACTACCATACAGCGTTAAGAATTGTCCCTTTTTTAATTCAAAAGAGACTTCTAAAGGTAATTTTCCTTCAGCGGTTTGCAGTGTTTTATATGCATAAAACTTAATCATGCAGCGGATTGGTTTTACTAAATGAGTTGTTGATTAGGTAAACCCCCAGTAAGGCCAAAAAAGTAAAGCTAAACAGAATCCCGGCATACACATTAGCCATATCATAATTCATCGCTTGTACCTCATCATAAATAGCTATTGCCACTACTCTGGTTTCCTCAGGAATACTCCCACCAATCATTAGAACCACCCCAAACTCACCAATGGTATGCGCAAAAGTTAAAACGATTCCAGTTAAAATGGCCGATTTTATATTGGGCAAAAGTATTTTGGTAAGTGTTGTGTATTTTGACTTACCCAGCGTATAGGCGGCTTCTTTTAGGGATACAGGCAAATTTTTTAATCCGGACTGCAACGGATGTACCATAAATGGGAGACTGTAGATTACGGAAGCAATAATTAACCCTTCAAAGGTGAACACCAATCGTAGATTAAAATTGGTTTCCAAAAACCTCCCAAAAGTAGTTTCCGGACTAAATGCAACCAACAAGTAAAATCCCAAAACAGAGGGCGGTAACACCAATGGCAAACTTACTACTGCTTCCACTGCAGATTTAAATTTAAATTTACTATAAGCTAACCAATAACTTAACGGAATAGAAACCACCAATAAAATAGCCGTAGTTATGAACGCTAGTTTTGCGGTAAGCCATAACGGACCAAAATCAATCATTAGGAGAAATACTTATATCATTAGTCTTTATTAAGGCAACTACCACATCATTCTCTTTTAGCTCTAACTGTTGACAGGCATTGGTGGTTACAATGCTTTTAATATGCTGGTTTTCGAAAACCAAATCAATTTCGCATAAAAGCCTTCCTTTTTGAATTGCCGTTATTTTGCAGGGGATTCTATTCTGGATGCTTATTGCCAATTTTTCTTTTCTCGCAATACTCACAGCTGTTTCCTTAAAATGGAGTTTTATCTTATTCTCCTTTTTTAAATACTGAGCTGTTTCCGGAGTATCAATCACCACAACAGTGAAAACATGCTGCCCATGAGCAATTTTAAGCAAAGACAAGGCGTCATATGACTTAATTTCAGCAATGTTCCCAAGTAATGTATTCATTTTATTGTTGAGAAAACCCAAAGTGCGTTAATATCTGAATTGCCTCTGCAGAGGTAATAAAGTTATAAAATTGTACAACAGCTTGTTTATTTGTTCCCTTTTCCAAAATAACATAGCCTTGTTCTAGAGGTTGGTGACTTTCTTCCGGAATCACGTAATACATTCCCCCACTCTTTTTCATGTTTGGAGATAACGCCAATGACAAGGCTACGATTCCCAAATCCGCAGCTCCTAATTGAACAAATTGAGCAGTCTGCGAAATATTCTCGCCATACACCAATTTACTGCTTACTTTAGCAAAACTACCATAATATATCATGCTTTCTTTGGCACGCTCCCCATAGGGTGCATGTTCTGGGTTGGCAATGGCAATTTTCTTAATTCTATTATCCAATAGACTATTCATCTTTGCCTTGTTGGGGTCTAATCGCTTGCTCCACAATACAATTCTTCCTATTCCATAAATTCTTACTTCAGAAGTTGCAAACCCCTTTTCATGCAGTTTTTGAGGATATCTTTTATCAGCCGAAAAATACATGTCAAACGGTGCTCCATGTTGAATTTGCTCGAAAAACTTACCGGACGACCCATAGGTCACTTGTATTTTTCCAGAAGGATTATTTTGCTGATATACCGATATTACCGAGTCTAAGGCAAATTTTAAATCCGAGGCTGCAGCGACCAAAACCTTATCTTGTGCTTGAAATTGATACACTTGAAAAAATAAAAAAAAACATAGTGAACCTATGTAGGTGCCATTTTTCATGTGTTTGCATTTATTAATCCACTTGGTTCTATTCAATTGTTCTTTAATGAGAATTCTTAACGCTATTGAATTTACCAGCTTTGTCTCAAGCTAAAGGTAGTTATAAGAAATCTAATAAAAATGTACTTCTTCCGAAATATTGAACCCTGGTTTATGTGAAAATGAGGATAAACGCTTGTAATGCCAATCCTAACTTAAGGTTCTCTTAGGATTTGAAATGACTCCTTTGAGATAAGCTACTGACCAAGTTCTTAGGGTCTTTCAATCCTATTCTCAAAAAGAAACACTCCATTTTTATTGGCAATAATAATGTCCGGTTTTTCGTCATTATTGATATCCTGAACCACAATATTTAGACCGGCTCCGGAATCATTGTCTATGATATGTTCCTTGAAATAGGGTGCCATATTGGGCGTAAATTCCAAATAAAGCAGGTAAGGTGTATCTCCATCTCCGGCATCATTCCCGTTATGTGCTAAAAATCGCTTTCCGGTAATATATTCTTCTTTACCATCTCCATTCAAATCCGCCATGATAGAGGCATGTGTTTGGGCTGTGGTAGTGCTTATCAAATGAGTAGTAAAGTCAATTTTTCCATCTTTCTCATATTGCTCATGCCACCATATCCCCAGGGCGTGTGCAGAGGCGCTGACCACATCATTTTTGCCATCTCCATTTACATCTACTACTTGCATATGAGAACAGGGTTCCCCTAGATTAGCCTGGTGAAACTCCCAATCTCCAGATTTTTTATCAGCTTTTCCTTGAAACCACCCTTCTCGTACAACCACATCTTTGATTCCATCATGGTCTATATCTCCGTAACCAATACCGTGAGAGAATTGCTCCGTTCCGGGGACGTTTTCCTGACTTATGTTAAAACGTTTCCATTCCGTTTCGCCGGGTTGCACGGGTGCTTGCAACCAAATAATTTGCTTTTTGGCGACATCTCCGCAAAGTATATCCAACCTGCCATCCCCATCAATATCTATAAAAGCGGGAGATTCATTGGCGATACCTACTGAATCAGCGATGATGTGTTTATTCCATACGCCGGATTCGTTTTTTGGATTTTCAAACCAGAAGGCCGCTTTTCCGGGATAATCAATAATTACTACATCATCCCAACCATCACGATTTACGTCCATTCCCAAATTTAAAAATGATTCGCTATATTCTTTTCTTGGATCGAAAACACGTGAGGGTGCTATTTCATGCTGTGTCCAATCGGGAGCCTCGAACCAGTAATAACCGGCAACAATATCCATTTTTCCATCATTATTAATATCAGCCACTGCCACTCCTTCTGAAATAAAATCTCTTGTCAAAACTGTCTTTTTGAATTCAGGAGTTGTTTCTGTCTGACCATTTGAGGTAAAAAAACCTAAGGTAAAACAACAAAATAAAATTTTTAGGGTAAGACTTCTTTTCGTTTTATCCATGATTTATTATTTAACGGGATTTATCTTCTGCATCCAATTTTCTTCTATTTTGTAATACTATCAATCAAGACCTTATTTTTATGGTTGGTATCTAAATGGTTTTTACCCAAACGATAGGACAGCATTTTTAGCATCTTTTTTGATTTTTCAGTGCGTAGTTCGCCTATCCTTCGAATGGCAAAATTTAAAAAATCGGGCATTTTTGCTTTTTCTGCAAGTCGAATGGCGCGATCGGGATCTAAGACAGTCAGCGGTTCTGCGGCATACCACAAAAGTAAAGGTAAATTATGATCATTTATATCCTCCGATTTTTGAACTAAGGCTTCCAGCACCTCCCAGCGATTTGCAGGGTTTAATCGCATCATCCCGGAAGTTAAATAAAGACGCACCAAGGCGGAAGAATCATCTTTTGCCATCGCTACAAAACGTTGTAAAATGTCGGGGGAGACTTTTTTCTCTTCTGTCAATAATTGAATGGCCCAACTCC
>JBGTEN010000020.1:0-6538 GCA_041747755.1 Arenibacter sp.
AACTTTTCTCGTGGTAACAAGAAGAAATTTTTTAAAAAATGTAGGTTTAGGCACCACCGCACTAACCCTACCTTCTTTTGCTGCACATGCCATCCTAAAGCCTTTGGAAATGAAATCACTAAATATTTCTCTTGCACAATGGTCACTTCACAGGGCATTGGAAAAAGGGGATATTAAAGCAATTGATTTTGCAAGAATTGCCAAAGAAGAATTTGATATCCATGCCGTAGAATATGTAAACCAATTCTATACGGAACATGCCAAAAGCGAAGCGTATTGGCAGCATTTAAAAGAACGAGCTACAGATGTAGATGTGAAAAGTTTACTTATTATGGTCGACAATGAGGGTGATTTAGGCAATCCAAAAGCGAAAAAGCGAAAAACCGCGGTTGAAAATCATTTTAAATGGATACATGCGGCTAAGATTCTGGGATGCCATTCCATTCGTGTAAATGCTTTCGGTGAAGGCAGCAGGCTTGAAATTAAATCAGCTTTAGTGGACGGGCTGGGCCAACTCGCTTCCTATGGTGCCAAAGAAAATATTCATGTCCTTATAGAAAATCACGGGCTACACACTTCAGATGCAGACTTTATAGTTGACATCATTAAAGAGGTAAACCATTCCCATTTAGGTACGTTGCCTGATTTTGGTAACTGGTGTCTGGAAACCCAATGGGGCAGCACCCAAAACAATAGTTGTTCACAGGTTTATGATCGCTATAAAGGTGTTACGGCTTTTTTACCCTACGCGAAAGGGGTTAGTGCAAAATCCTATCAATTTAATGAAGCCGGTGAGGAAACGATCATTGATTTTGAACGCTTATTAAAAGTGATAAAAGCTTCTGATTTTGATGGCCATGTAGGGATTGAATTTGAAGGTGAAACTATACCGGAAGCGGACGGTATTCGGGCTACTAAGGCGTTATTGGAAAAGGTTTGGGCGGCATTAGATTAGGGTAATAAAAAAATCCGGAAGCAAGTTGTAAAAAACAATACTTCCGGACAATTAGAATAGGCTATTACTTAGCTATTCTTCAACGATTTCATATCAATAACAAAACGGTATTTTACATCGGATTTTACCATCCGGGCGTAGGCTTCATTGATATCTTGAATATTGATCATTTCAATATCAGAGTCAATAAAATGCTCACCACAAAAATCCAACATCTCTTGTGTTTCTTTGAGTCCGCCAATCATGGATCCGGCAATTCGTTTCCTGCCCCCTATTAACAGTGCCCCATGAAAAGAATCCAAAGGCTCTATTGCACCTACAATGGCCATAGTGGCATCTCGCTTTAATAAGCTAAGGTACGGGTTCAAATCATGGCGTACAGGGATTGTGTTTAGTAAAAAATCGAACGAATTGGCATGCTGCTGCATTTGCGCTTCATCTTTAGAGATTAATACTTCATCTGCACCCAACTTTTTTGCATCTGCCGCTTTTGAAGGTGAGGTTGTAATCATAACTACATTGGCGCCCAGGGCGTGAGCAAATTTTATGCCCATATGTCCTAAACCACCAAGACCAATGACACCTACTTTATCGCCTTTTTTTACATTCCAATAGCGTAAAGGCGACCAGCATGTGATTCCGGCACATAACAATGGCGCAGCAGCTTTCGCATCAATAGTCTTAGGAATGGATAACACAAAGGCCTGATCTACCACCACACTTTCTGAATACCCTCCATAAGTATGGCCGCCCAGATGTTTATCCGGTGCATTATAGGTAAACGTAGCTCCGTTCTCGCAATATTGTTCCAAGTCTTCTTTGCATGAATTGCATGATTTACAGGAATCCACCAAAACCCCTACACCAACCACATCACCGACTTTAAAGTTGGTTACACTACTACCTATTTCCGTTACTCTCCCTACTATTTCGTGACCGGGAACCACAGGATACATGCTATTTTTCCAATCGTTATTTACCTGGTGAAGATCACTATGACATACACCACAATAATCGATTTCAATTTTAATGTCATTAGGGGTAATTTTCCTTCGCTCAATATCAAATGGTTTTACCTGTGATTTAATCGCCTGAGCGGCGTATGCTTTAACTTGTGTCATAACTTTTTTTTGTTTTACTCAATGTACAAAAAGAAAATGAGAGTAGACGATTTCAAAATTTGAAAATTGATGGTTAATGTTTTTGGTCTCAATCCGCCAAAAGTATACAGCTAAAAGTGTTTGGGGGCATCCAACTCACATTTTAAGATTGTGAAGGGAGCTATGGAAGATGGGTTGGTTCTTGATATCGACCAGCTTATCGATACTTCTCAAGGCCTGAGATTTCAATCCCCTCCGTCTTTGCTAAAGCAAAGCCACCTCCCCTTATCTAAGGGGAGGAGCTTTTTGGACGTGGCATTTTTCAAGGTTATGTTTGAAGTGAGTTATTTTAGAATTTGAAAATGAAAAATTTGAAAATTGATGGTTAATGTTTTTGATCTCAATCCGCCAAAAGTAGATAGCTAAAAGTGTTTACGGGCATCCAACTCACATTTTAAGATTGTGAAGGGAGCTATGGAAGATGGGTTGGTTCCTGATATGTACCTGCTTAGCGATACTTCTAAAGGCTTGAGATTTCAATCCCCTCCGTCTTTGCTAAAGCAAAGCCACCTCCCCTTATCTAAAAGGAGGAGTTTTTTTTGGTTAGTCAGGAAATGTTTAACTCTCTTTAAGACTAATCGAACTTCAATTTATAAGTTATCTAACTGATTGCTGGTTTTATCTTTACTAAGCGTCCAGAAGAAGCCAACAAAAATAAAACTGTCTGCAGGAGGGCGTATAGCTCTTCTGTCAAAAAAACCCTCAGCGTTGGGCGTATTGCTATATTGATAGTCACTAATGTTGGTCAAACCCAACAAATTGTTTACAGAAAAATAAAGGATTTTTTGTTGCGATAGCAAATAGGCCCAATTAAAGCTCAGGTTGTTAAAGGCTTTTGTTTTTTCTGCCAAAAATTCGGGGGTGTTTGGATTGTCATAGGGTCTCCCTGATCCAAAGGAATGAGAAAATCCTACTTGGGAACGCCAATCGGAAATCCAATATTTAGTAACTATAGAGAAATTATGTTTGGGAGCAAAATTAGGAGTGGCTTTTTCCCTAAAATTGATATAGTCCCTTTCTGTGTTCAAATAGGAATAGGACACCCAATAATCCAGATTCTTTATGGTCTTGTTATCCCTCCAAAACACATCCAATCCTGAGGCGTAGCCACTTCCTGAATTGGAATAATTAGAACTGAATTGAGCTAGCTCAGTATCAAATTTTACAAGGTTATCATATCCTTTATAGTAGGCCTCCGCTCTAAAGGTTTTTCCATCTCCCAAATACTGGTAATTTAAAATATAATGATCTGTTTTCTCTGTTTTTAAGGTGTTATCAAATTTGAGATATTCGGTCAGCGGGTTTTGATAAAACTGCCCATAGGCAAAGGAAAACTGACCATTCTTTCCACTTTTATGAGCTAAAGAAATGCGTGGTGCAATGTTCAAATCATTAATAACCTCACTTTGCTCGGCCCTAACTCCCAATTTTAGTGCAAATCGATTGGAAAAGAAAATATCCGATTCCACAAAAAATGCAGCTAGGTTATCCTTTAGTGCACTATTAAAAACTGTTCCATCTAATGCCATGAAGGCATCTTCGTAATCCGTACTAAAATACTCCGCTCCAAAATCAAGTTTAAAAGTACTATTAAAGCTTTTTCCTAATTTCATTTTGAGGTGAGCGGCAGTTTCTCTTGTGTCAATCTTATCTTCAATAATACCAATGTCGTTGGTATCATAGGATAGACTAGCGCCGGAAGTCAATACCCAATTATTCTTGAAAAAGTATTTATATGAAGTATTAAAATATAGGTTATTGTTTTTTAATTGAAAACGTACAAATTCCTGAAAATTGATGTCTTCCTGCGCAATGTCCAGATTACTGTAGGTAAATGCGGAATACAATTTGAACATGCTATTTGCACCTTTACTTCGAAAAACCGCTTCTCCTGAAACTGATTCAAATGGACTGTTCCATTGAGCACCTCTGTTGGAGGGTATTAAAGCTTCATAGGGTGCCAGATTGATATACGAGGTGTTAATACTCAATGACTCATCGCCCCAAATTTCGGTATGACCCACTCCTCCACCCACGGACATGAGGGAAATGTCGGTTTTCTCCTGATCAGGAATGTCTGTGGTGTTTAAAAGTAAAATACTCGATAAAGCTTGTCCGTATTCTGCTGAATAACCACCTGTACTAAATGTAATTCCTTTAAATAGAAATGGAGAAAAGCGGCCACGAGTAGGCACATTATTTGCTGTTGCATTAAAGGGCTGAAAAACTCGTAATCCATCTATAAACACTTGGGTTTCCCCTGCCGCACCTCCTCGTACAAATAAGCGACCATCTTCGTTGACTGTAGCGGTGCCGGGTAAGGTTTGCAATGCCGCTACGAAATCGCCTGTAGCTCCGGCCGTAGTAACAATATCCAGCGGTTTTAAAACAGAAACCTTGGAATTATCACCTGCTTCAAAGGCCCCGGCAGTAAGGGTAACACCGGTAAGTTGGTTTATGGCCTCGCGTAAGGTAATAAGAAGCTCCTCGGATGAGGACAGATTTATAGTTTGATAAAATGGTTCAAACGAAATCATTGAAACAATTATGGTGTGGGAACCCGTTTTCTGAGTATCAAAAGAAAACCGCCCCTCCGCATCGCTGGAAGCCCCATCATAAGTGCCTTCAAGATATACATTTGCCCCGGAAACAGGATTTTTCTGTTCATCGATGATTCTCCCGGAAATGGTGGACTGACCAAACAACAATGATGAGTAAAGAAATATAGAAACTAAAAAAAGATGTCGCATACTAGATTTTTTTGATGCGACAAAATTGAGAGAGAAAGAAATTATATCTAAATGTAGCTGACCGAACTGTTGATTTCGAATTCTGAATTGTGAAAAATTTAATAATTAGTTACAACAAAAATCGATCCCGATTGTAGTCAAGTACCGCGATAAGAATTAAGACGAAGCATTAACATTCCTTTAATGAGGGTTATTTTGTAAATGGACTACCTTTATGGTCTTGAAATTTGGCTATAGTTATCAATTATTTATTGGTTTCTTAAATCGAAATTTCATGCTTCATTGATCTGACAACTTTTAGCCGGTAAACTTAAGGTTATCATATTCCGAAAAAGAAAAATACATGACTTATCCAATAGAAAAGTATCGTTATTCCATTTTAGAGTTGGCCACCATAACCGATAAAGATTCATTACAGGATACTTTTACGCATAGTCTTGATCTGGCCAGACAGGCGGAAAATTTTGGTTATCATCGTTTCTGGCTGGCGGAACATCATAATATGGTCAGCGTCGCCAGTGCGGCAACCGTAGTCTTGATGGGTTATATTGCCGGAGGAACCCAAAAGATTCGTATAGGTTCAGGAGGTATTATGCTTCCCAACCACGCGCCACTCATTGTGGCAGAACAGTTCGGAACCCTTGGAAATATATTTCCCGGAAGAATTGATATGGGTTTGGGGCGAGCTCCGGGAACCGATGGACTCACAGCACAGGCGATCCGCAGTGACCGTCATCTTGCTGTACAGGAATTTCCACAGGCCATTGAAGAAATTCAGCAATATTTTGATCTGAATAATAGGAATAATAAAGTACGTGCCGTAGTTGCAGAGGGTGTTGATGTGCCTATTTATATTCTGGGTTCCAGTACTGATAGCGCCTATTTGGCAGCACGATTAGGTCTTCCCTATGTCTTTGCCAGTCATTTTGCCCCTACACATCTCCACCATGCCCTGGGTATTTATCGCCGTAATTTTAAACCATCGGAGTATATGGATAAGCCTTATACCATAGCAGGAATTAATGCTATTGTAGCCCCTACTACAACAGCTGCGGAAAGCAAAGCAAGTTCTATGATTAAATTGATGGTCGGAGTCCTTACTGGCAATATGCAAAAACTTCAAGCCCCAACTGAGTTTACTCAGGAATTAAAGGATATTTGGCAGCATCCTAATGTACAAAATATGCTGAAATATACTTTTGTCGGTGATAAAAACGCGGTAAAAAATTCGGTAAAAAACTTTTTAAAAGAGACTGAGGTAGATGAGCTAATGGTTTCAGCCTCCATCTACCACCACGAAGAACGTGTAGAATCATTTCAGCTATTTTCAGAAGTTATGGATGCAGTAAATAGGAATGTTTCCGCTTCGAAGCAACCTGAAAGCTGTGATAAGCTATAGTTGCAAGCCGGAAGAAATGCAAATGTTGCCAAGAGGTTTTTTGTTTTTTGGAAACCTTCTTATTTCTTTCCAAATCAAAAGTGAACCGTCTATAAAAAAAGGAAACCTGTCTGGGTTTCCTTTTATTATATTCAGGAAGACCCTTTTATATTTCTTCGGCCAACCAGGCCTTCATCATCCAAATGGTTTTTTCCTGTTCAGTAATAAAATCACTCATCATGGAATTGGTACCTTCATCTTGTGCGTCATCAGAAGCGCTTAAAATTTTCCGCTC
>JBGTEN010000021.1:0-7099 GCA_041747755.1 Arenibacter sp.
AAAAATGCTGGAAGAACAGGGGCAAGAGGAGTAAGAAGGCAGTTCTTTAGAAGGCGCCTGAGAAAAAAAATTTTACTAAAAGCACTTTCAGAACATAATATGTGTCCAATTGTTGCCGATGATTTTCAAGATTGGAAAAGATCAAAACAATTTCCATCCGAAAAGCTAGACTTTTGGTTTGCATTGAACCCATATGAATTACGCCATAAGGCTTTAAATGATAAGTTATCTTTAGAAGAAATAGGAAGAATTCTTTATCATTTAATCCAAAGACGCGGCTTTTTGAGTAATAGTAGAAAGGGCGGAAGCGATGATGGTGCTATTTTTAAAGGAAATCCCAAAGAAGGAAAAATAGGTATTACAGAAACACAAGAGAGTATTCAAGACAAAACTTTAGGGGCTTATTTATTTGAAATTTATCCAAGAGAAAATCAACCATTTCAAGATGGTTTAGAACGAATTCGTAATCGATATACAACTCGTAAAATGTATGTTGATGAGTTTGAATTGATTTGGAATAAACAATCACAATTTCATTCCAATTTAAATGAAGACTTAAAAGCATTATTTGGTGGAAGAAAATTAGATGGTTACAAAGAAGATGGCATTTTATTTCATCAACGACCATTGCGTTCACAAAAACATTTAGTGGGTAATTGCTCATTTGAACCCACCAAAACCAAATGTCCAATTAGTGCAATTCCTAATGAAGAACGTAGAGTTTGGGAATGGGTAAATACAGTAGAATATAACGGGAAGAAAATTTCACAAGAAGAAAAAGAAAAAATGGTGGTATTTCTTTTTGCAAATGAAAAACCGGAATTCATTAAATTAAGAAAAGTAATTGGAAAAGAAAGTGCCGAATTTAAATTCAATTATAAAGATGATGATAAAATTGTAGGAACACACACTATATCTAATTTATCCAGTAAAAAGTTTTTTGGCAAGAAGTGGTTTGAATTTTCAGAAAAAGAACAAGAAGATATTTGGCATGTGTTGTATTTCTTTGATAGCAAATCCAATTTAAAGAAATACGCCATCAGCAAATGGAATTTTACTGATGTTCAAGCGGAAGCCGTTTCAAAGTTTAATGTTAAAGAAGGCTATGCAAATTTAAGTAGAAAAGCCATTTCGAATATTTTACCATTTTTAAAATTAGGTTTTACCTATGATGTTGCCGTGGTTTTAGGAGGTATTAAAAACGTTTTTGGTGATGATTGGGAAACCTTATCGGATGAAAAGCGAAACTTTTTGATCGATAATGTGGAGGGCATTGTTCGTTCCAAAACTAAAGGCGGTTTTATTAGTATTATTAAAGATATTTTGGGAAATGATTACAATATTTCAGATAATCAACTAAGAAAATTATATCACCATTCGGCAACCATTGATGTTTCTGAATTATTGGAAAAATTACCTGTAGGAAAAGAAGCCGATAAAGAAATTCAATCAATTAGAAATCCAATCGTTATCACGGCTTTATTTGAGTTGAGAAAATTAATTAATGAATTAATAGGTGAACACGGGCAAATAGACGAAATAAAAGTGGAAATGGCCCGCGATTTAAAAATATCAAAATCACAACGTAACGAAATTCGTAGAGACCAAAAACGCCTTGAGCGCGAAAATGATAGGATAAAAGATAGATTGCTAGAAAACAATATACGAATCACTCATGATAATATGTTGCTTTATAAGCTTTGGGAAGAATGTAAAAAAACCTGTCCTTACACAGGCAAACCAATTTCTGTAACTCAATTGTTTTCTGGTGAAGTACAAATAGAACACATACATCCTTGGAGTAGGTCATTGAATGATAGCTTTTCAAATAAAACGCTTTGCTATGCAAAAGAAAACATATTAAAAGGAAATAAAACACCTTACGAATTTTACGGGAGCGATGAGCTTAACTGGTCGGCCATTAAAGAACGTGCTTTGAAATTGTTTTCAGATACGAAGGAGTATCCAACTTCCTATCAAAAATTCAAACGCTTTGTACAGCAAAAATTTGATGATGATTTTACTTCAAGACAATTGAACGACACACGATATATAAGTAAGGAGGCAAAAAATTATTTATCAAAGGTTTGTAAAAAGGTGATGGTGTCCCCAGGCCAAGCCACTTCTAATCTCCGGCAAAAATGGGGACTAAATTCTGTTTTAAATGTCGAAAATTCTAAAACTCGTGAAGACCATAGACATCACGCAGTAGATGCTTTAGTAATGGCCTGTACCAAAGTAGCTTATGTGCAAGAGTTGGCAAAGTGGAATAGATACAACAGAAATTATGATTTAAAAGAATTTCCTATGCCATGGGAATCCTTCAGGTATGATGCTGAAATGGCTGTCGAAAATATATTGGTATCTCATAAACGTGTTTCAAATGATATTACGGTGAGAACACATATAACAGAAAAGAATGGCAAAAAGCATAAAAACGTTGGAGTTGCCGCTCGGGGGCAGTTGCATTTAGAAACTGTTTATGGGCAAAACAAGAACTGTAATCCAGATGAATATGTATACAGAGTTGATATAAATAATCTTAGTTTTTCTCAACTAACGAATATAGTTGATGCTAATTTGAAGGAAGTTATAGTAAATGAATTATTTAAAAAGTTGGAATTAAGTGAGATTGAGTTTTTCAAAATGATGAATTCTAAAGTTAAAAATTTAGATAAAAATCTTCAAAAGAAATTAAAAGAGAAAATTGATAAAATTTTGAAAGAAACCTCTTTTTTTATGCCAAATGAAGGTAGAAGGTATTTCAGACTCAATAAAAATGAACCAACAGATATAAAAAGAGTTCCTGTTCCAATAAAAAAGGTTAGAATAAAAAAAGTGTTAGGGAAAGCTGAAAGAGTTAATGATAAAATCAAACAATTTGTTGATCCAAACAAAAATCATCATGTGCTAATTTACATAGATGAAAAAGGAAATTTAAAAGAAGATGTTGTTACATTTTGGACCGTTGTAGAAAGAAAAAGAACTGGACAATCTGCTTACCAATTACCAATTGACGGAAAAGAAATTGTAACCACTTTACATATCAATGATATGTTTTTGCTTGGTTTAAAAGAAGATGACATCAATTGGGAAAATCCAGATTATGAAGTTTTGAAAGAACATTTGTATAGGGTACAAAAATTATCTTCAAAGTTTTATGAATTTAGATTAAATACAGAAGCGTCTCTTCAAAATAACTCAATGCCTCATTATGCAAGCATTAGAAGTTTTGGTGTGGGAAAAGCAGGTTGGGAAACCTTTAACCCAATTAAAGTAAAAATTTCTGTTTCAGGAAAAATTCAAATGTTGTAAAATAATTTTAATGGTGTATATTTACACCACTAAATAATTTTATTATGGCACGTCAAAGCATCACCTTAGCCAATCAAAATGATGAATGGTTAAAACAACAAGTTCAAAATGAAGAATTCACAAGTAAAAGTGAAGCAGTAAATTATTTAATCAAAAAAGCAAGGGAACGTGAAGCCTATGATGAATATGTAAATATAAAATTAGAAAAAGGAGAAAAAAGTGGACTTGCTAAAAAACAAACACGAGAAGAAATGTTGGCTGAATTTAAACAGCGATTAAATAATGCATAAATATTTTTTAACTCGTGTAGCCAAAGAAGATTTATGGAGGATTTACGAGTTTGGAGTATATAAGTTTGGAGAAGTACAAGCTGAAAAATATTTCAACATGATGCATGATTGTTTTGATAAAATTGCAGCCAATCCTTACATGTTTCCGGAAACCATCAAAAATAAAAACACCTATAGATTCTGTGTTTGTGGTGTAGATACCATTTATTACAAAATTAATGGTGATGTGATAGAAATCATCACCATTATTGGAAGACAAGATTATTAAAAAGTTCCTTGACATAAAGTTTTTCAAACTTTTAAGCAGCCAAACCACAACGGAAAATCACCCGATTTTCTGCCAACGGATTTTCCGTTGTGGTTTGATTAAAGATTAGAAAACACGATATCAAGGAGGAGAAAAGCAAGTGACTCTTTACGGTTGTGGTTTGATTAAAGATTAGAAAACACGATATCCTCAACCTTTTGCTGAATGATGTCTTTTGTGTTGTGGTTTGATTAAAGATTAGAAAACACGATATCCCTGACCGGCAACGGTGATTGTAATGCCGCGTTGTGGTTTGATTAAAGATTAGAAAACACGATATCTGCCGTATCTAGCACTTATATGGTCGGCATGTTGTGGTTTGATTAAAGATTAGAAAACACGATATCTCATTTCTAGCAACAGAGTTAAAATAAGTGGTTGTGGTTTGATTAAAGATTAGAAAACACGATATCATTTTATGAAAAACCTAAGCACAATCTTCAGTTGTGGTTTGATTAAAGATTAGAAAACACGATATCGTATTGTGAGAAATTAAAGAGCAAAGAACCGTTGTGGTTTGATTAAAGATTAGAAAACACGATATCTTGCAAATAGCGAACCAGTTCCTCAAATCAGTTGTGGTTTGATTAAAGATTAGAAAACACGATATCTATGATCTAACACATTGTCCATTTCATCGGTTGTGGTTTGATTAAAGATTAGAAAACACGATATCTTTACTGCCAAATTAGAGCGCTTAAATCGTGTTGTGGTTTGATTAAAGATTAGAAAACACGATATCTGTAAACGATATCACTATAGCATTGTTGTTGTTGTGGTTTGATTAAAGATTAGAAAACACGATATCCGTTGGCGTGTTGTCTTCTGGTAGTCAGTATAATAAAGGAAAATATCGTGATAAAAAATGCTTCTTTTTAGCAGTGATAAGGCTAGATTGAGGCATTTTTTGCTTTTAAATTCGCACTTAATGGGTTAAGTCGCTTCTTTTAATTAAAATAACTCTAACTGTGTTGGTTGTGGTTCCTTAGGAACTTCTAATTTCCCCCAGAAATTTAGGATATTGCCAAATTGCTTGTCGGTTATACGAAGTACACTTACCTTACCCAAAGGCGGAAGCAGCCTATGAATTCGTTTTTCATGAACATCAGCACTTTCACTACTGGCACAATGTCTCATATAAACCGAGTATTGCATCATAGTAAAACCATCCTTCAGTAACTCTTTTCTAAATCCAGATGCATTTTTACGGTCGGTAGCAGTGTCGGTTGGCAAATCAAAAAATACAAATAACCACATAATTCTATATCCGTTTAATTCCATAATTGGGCGTACTTAATCTTCTTACGTTCTCCGGTATAGCATTGCTGTAAAGAACTGGCTGTTTTTTGCAACCCTACCATCAAGGGACTTTTTTCATCTTTAAAATACACGGTTCTAGTGAGCAGGTTTAATAGTTCAGATTTTATAGCGGTGTTCAGTTCTTGTTCTTCATGTGTCTCCATCAGAGAATATACCAGCTCATCTACTAATGGACGGTATGGTTCCATGATATCATCAGCAAGGGCAAAGGCATTGTATTTACTTTTATGATGGATACCAAGCGTATTAAGTAATCCGCTTCCTGAGAGAGCTCTGGCCGTTGCCGCTCTAAGAATGGCATATCCATAGTTTAAAAAATTGTTGGGATAGTTTCCAAATCGTTCTCTTTTAAAGGGCAATTCAAAAAAATCCTTCCAATAGGCACTTGCAGCCACCCCTTCCATATTTGATGTATCGCCACTAAGCACTTTTTCAGATAAATAATCGAACTGATTTTTCTTTTGAGTAAGGCGTTCTAATAGGGTTCCTTGATTCTTTATTTTTTCCTTAATTGTTTGCTGCCAAAGTTTCTTCTTGAGCGGGGCACTTGCCTCTAACTGGTATTGGAACAACTGCTGTTGAATATGGTGACCATTCAAATTCAGAAACATACCGCTAGGCATATGCACCTTGTTGCATAGAATAATAGATGAGTTGTTTTCAATAAGAAAGTTCAGGGCTGGTATACTGATATAGGTCTCCGGATGATCTATAACTATAAAACCAATATCCTCAATGGGAATCGTAGCACTCCGTTCCTGTGTATCAATAACCAGCTGTTGGTTTTTGCAGGTTATGGAGGCTTTTTTTTCTACTAAAATGGACCTTTTAAGCATGGTATTACAAAAGTGGTTGGTTTGTAATAACTTTTTTTGTGTCCTAATATTGTATTCTATTAGCTCTAACAGCTTGATAAATAACCATTTGTTAACCGTTATATCTCGTTGTAAGTTCGTATAAGTAGTGTAGAACTAAGTCTGTTAGCCTCCCTTGTTTTAAAATAGCTTTAGGAAGTAAGACTATAGTTGAATTAAATATCTGGCACTTCTACCCGCTCCCACAGGAACTAATATTTTCTTTTCAACGAAGTCCTATAAGTCTCTTGTTACCGTTGCTTTGGAAGTTCAGGCAATTCCAACATATTTTCTTGCATTCATTCCACCTTCGAATCCTATTTGTATGTAATCTGAATTATACATGGATTTTTGCACAGGTAATTTTAGATTAACTGTAACTTATGATTACGTACCTTTATACCACCAAAGACTATCAAATTCTATTTTTAAGTTCTTAAAAGATTAAGAGTGTGCATATCGGTGTGCACCATGAAATAAAATTTTGTAAATCGCTGTTAAACAGTGTTTTGGGTAAGCAGTTCTACGTCTGCCACCCCGACTAAAATGGTATTTTATGCCATTAAAAAAAATCTAATTATATGATTTTCAGAGGATTTCATTTTTTCCGATATCATATAATTAGTTTTAATATCAATTTAAAGGTTACCTATTCGGTTACCTAATCGGTTACCTAATTATAATTACTTCGGTAATTCAGTAACGTTTGACTTTCGATTCGATTTGACTCGCTAAAAAATTTGTCGAATTTTTAAAAAGCCAGCGTTTATGCAATCATCACGATCATTCCGCATTTTTATTTGGCTCAACAAAGCCAAAAGAAAAGGTGAACTAGCACCTATTTATGCCCGAGTAACAGTCAATGGAAAGCGAGCTGAAATCAGCCTGCAACGAGAAGTTTTGGTTACCTATTGGGATACTAATTCCAGAAAAACCACTCAAAGAACCCCGGAAGGGAGAGCATTAAACCATTATTTGGACCAACAATACGCCAAACTAATGGAATGCCACAA
>JBGTEN010000022.1:0-8774 GCA_041747755.1 Arenibacter sp.
TTTGTATTGTTCTCTTTCATAAATTTGTTCTTTAAACATTTCATCAAAATTATGAACTGATACTTGCTTTAAAATTTGATGATACGGATTATAGCTTTGTATTATAACCTTTCCTCTTTTCTTGGTTCGCCCTGCCCTACCAGCGACCTGAGTTAGTAGTTGAAAACTTCGTTCATGAGCTCTATAATCAGGAAAATTCAACAAAGCATCTGCATTCATTACTCCTACTAAACCTACATTTCTGAAATCTAATCCTTTTGTGAGCATTTGTGTGCCAACTAAAATATCGATTTCCTGTTTTTCAAAGGCAGTAATTATTTTTTCATAACCATATTTCCCTCTTGTTGTATCTAAATCCATTCTGCCAACTTTAGTTTCAGGGAAAAGTTCCTCCAATTCCTGTTCTACCTGCTCTGTACCAAAGCCTTTAGTGTCAAGATCTGCGCCTCCGCATGCTTGGCAACTTTCCTGCAGAGCAATAAAATGACCACAATAATGGCAACGTAATTGTTTTTTAAGTTGATGGTAAGTTAAGCTTACATCACAATTTGGACATTGTGGGCAATGACCACAAGTTTTACATTCTACAACTGGGGCATACCCCCTTCTATTTTGAAATAGGATAATTTGCTCACCACAGGAAAGGGTTTCTTTAATCTCTTGAATTAAAGCTTGTGAAAAATGACCTTTCATTCTTTTCTTTCTGGTTTCCTCCTTTAAATCAACTAATTGCATTTCTGGCAATAAAACATCGCCATATCGTATTGAAATACTGGCGTATCCGTATTTATTTTGTTTCACATTATAAAAACTCTCAATACTCGGAGTTGCAGAACCCAGTAGTATTGAGCTACCATGTAAATTTGCTAATACAATAGCTGCATCCCTCGCATGATACCGAGGTGCCGGATCGAACTGTTTATAAGAACTTTCATGCTCTTCATCTACTATTACAAGTCCCAAATTGTTGAATGGTAAAAACAGGGCAGATCTAGCACCGATAACTATCTGAGTTTTTGGCTTATTGGCTATTAAGTTCTTCCAAACTTCCACTCGCTCATGTGTGCTATATTTAGAATGATACACAGCAACTTTTTCTCCAAAATAGTTCTGGAGTCGTCCGATAAGCTGAGTGGTTAAAGCAATCTCAGGCAGTAAATATAATACCTGCTTTCCATCGTTGATACATTGTTCTATGAGGGATACATATACTTCTGTTTTACCTGAAGAAGTTACTCCATGTAGGAGAACCACTTTATTTTCCTTGAATAATTGGAGTATATCTTGCAATGCTTTTTCTTGCGGAAGGTTTAAAGATTTAAGATTGTCTTGAATTTCATTCCCCAGATAATTAACCCTATCTATCTGCAGAAAATATTCATTTATTATTCCTTTATCAATGAGCGTCTTTATTACTCCTTTTGAGCTATTACTTACCCTTTCCAAATCGGAGATGGGTATGGGCTTTTTCGTAGTGGCAACCAACTGGTAGAGTGCAAGCAAAACTTGTATTTGTTTTGGAGATCTAGCTAAGGTTAGCAGTAAAGCCTCCAGGTTTTCTTCAGAACTGTAGGCATTATCCATTTTAACGTAGCGCACTAATTTAGGTCTGTACTGTTCAAAAACCTCCTCTTTTAAAAGGATTATTTTCTTTTGAAGTAACCGATTTAAAAGAGGTAAAACATTTTTTTTATCAATTATTGTACTAATTTCTTGTACTCTTAAGACAGATTGATGTTGTAAGGCTTCATAAACTAGAAACTCGTCATCTTTTAGTTCGTGTTCTTCAATTATTGCCTTCTCGTTTCTATGAATTAAAGTTTCACTTTCTAGCAATAATGCACTGGGAAGGGCGCTCCTAAAAACCTCACCAATAGTGCACATGTAGTACTCTGCTATCCATGTCCAATGTCGCAGTTGTATTTGTCCTACAATTGGCTTAGTATCTATAATTTGCTCAATTTCTTTTGCCTCATAAATGGTTGGGGGACTATTGTGTATTTCATATACCAAACCGGTATATATTTTGGACTTTCCAAAAGGCACAGCTACGCGCATCCCTGTTTTTATGATCGCAGCTTGTGATGTTGTTATCTTGTAAGTGAAAAGCTTTTCAAGAGGAATTGGTAGTATAATATTAACGAAAAACTGCATGGCCAAATTAACGCTATCCTCTTACTCTAATCCAAGTTTGTGTTCTATATAAAAGTGAAAGATATCCTCTTACTTTTAATTCATCCGGATTTTTAGGATTAAGCCAAATTTTGCACTTAAAGGTCATAGCCTGCTCGGGATCAAAAAGTGTATTTCCTTTATACTCGCCATCTGATTTTTCCAATAAATCTTCAATAATCATCATTCCTAAAATAGGTTTATCTTTCCTTTTTCCTGTGCATTTCACACATTTTGCATCTTTTTTTCCATCTTGCAATATTTCTACAATTCGCCCATGGATTGCACCATCTTTTTTGAAAACCTCTATAATTGCTTTTTCCATACCGTGCCTGTCATCTATAGTTTTCCACTTACCCAAAATGGATTGAGAACTAACTAATTGGGTAATAAGTACAGCAAAAATGAATCCCAGCAATTTAATTTTTTTAATCATTCTTCTTCATTTTTTTTCTTAGGGAATTCATAGATAGGTTTAGCTCGAAGCCGAGCAACAAGATATTGGAATTTAACCAGATATACACCATTAAAATTAATAATCCGCCGAGTGCCCCATACAACTCATTATATCGAGCGAATTTTTCAACATAAACACCAAACAAATAGGATGTAGCCAAAAACAGTAAGGTGGTCATTAGTGCACCCGGAGAAAAAAAACGAGCAGCCTTGCCTTCTGCAGTTCCGAAATAATACAGTATAGCTGTAGTTAAGTAGGACAACATTGTAAAAAATACTATTTTACCGATGGTAATACCCACTAAATTGTTTTCTGCTAAATCATAGCCTCTGGCCCTGGCAGCAAATTCACTAAAATAATTCAACACATAAAACTCAAAATAAACATAAATTATTGCGCCTGTAATCAGTAGCAGAGACAGTAATAAACCAACCATGAGGGCATAAGCGTATTGTCTAAAAAAATTACGGGCCAAACCTCCGTGGTACGAATTTTCAAAGCCTTCAAAAATGGCACTGATTCCGTTAGTCATTAATATAATGGACATAAAAAAGGCAGATGAAAGTAAACCGCTTCTTTTCTGATCTTTAATCTGTTGATAAATTTCTGTAAAATAATCCCCTGTTGCTGTTGGAAAAAATGATTCTAAAAAGAAAAGGAACTGCGAATCAAAATCTTCATTCCCTACACTTACGTATGGGATAATGAATGGTATGAGTGTGACGAAGAAAATTAGAAGAGGAAATAGTGCCATGAATAAGCTAAAAGCTATGGCACTTGCTCTGGTGGATAAAGCCCCTAAAATAATTCCGGAAATGTATAATTCAAGGAGGTCATAAAGAGAAAGTCCCTCAAAGGCGGGAAGCTTTATTCTTTTCATGAGTCTTACCAACCAATTTATTACAGGAATTTTATCTAATTTCTCCTCAATTTCGACTGACATTTATACAGCTTTTAAACTAAGATCCATGTTATTAATGGAATGTGTAATTGCTCCTGAAGAAATATAATCTATTCCACAATCTGCGTACTTCTTAATATTATTCTCATATATACCTCCAGACGACTCCGTTGCACATTTTCCCTTGATGATTGCCACAGCTTTTTTAGTATCATCTATGGTAAAATTATCCAGAAGAATGCGGTATACCCCTTCTGACTCCAAAATTTCCAATACTTCGGGTAAATTTCTTGCCTCAACTATAATCTTTAAATCCTTACCTGTTTCTTTAAGATATTCATTTGTTTTTGCGATGGCTTTGGTAATACCGCCTGCAAAATCGATATGGTTGTCTTTTAGCATAATCATATCATAAAGTCCAAATCTATGGTTCTCACCACCTCCAATTTTAACTGCCCATTTTTCCAAAGCCCTTATACCGGGAGTAGTTTTCCTAGTGTCTAAAATCTTGGTATTTGTACCTGATACCAAATCCACGAAGTATTTGGTTTTTGTGGCGATAGCACTCATGCGCTGCATGGCATTTAAAACTAAACGCTCAGCTTTTAAAATGCTATGGGTACTGCCTTCCACAAAAAAGGCTATATCTCCCGGCTTAACCATGGTACCATCACACATCAGAATATTTAATTTTAGGTCCTTATCCACATGTTTAAACACCTGTTGGGCAAAACCAATTCCGGCCAGCATACCGGTATCCTTGACTAAAAGCTTTGCTTTTCCTTGTACATTCTTGGGAATACAGGCAAGGGAACTATGATCACCATCTCCAACATCTTCCCTAAGTGCATTTTTAATTATACTATTGATTTCTTTTTGAAAGTATTCTTTAGAAAGCATTCCAGATTAATTTTTACTATGCTAATTTACTAAAAACAAATACCATTTTAGTCGCCAATTGTTTAATGGTTTGTTTTCAAAATTATAACTTTGAAGTATGACCATAAAATTAATTGCAATTGGAAAAACGGATAGCGAAGAACTTAAGCATTTAATTGCGGTCTATGAGAATAGACTTCTACACTATGTAAAATTTGAAATTGATTTGATTCTGGATCTTAAAAACACCAAAAACTTATCGGAAGTACAACAAAAACAAAAAGAGGGTGAAACATTGCTTAAAAAATTAAACTCTGCAGACGTGCTAGTTTTGCTGGATGAAAACGGACAGGACTATTCTTCAATTGAATTTGCCGACTATCTACAACGCAAAATGAGTTCTGGAATTAAACAACTTGTTTTTGCTATCGGTGGACCATACGGATTTAGCGAAGCGGTATACTCAAAAGCACAAGGAAAAGTGAGCCTTTCTAAAATGACTTTTTCACATCAAATGGTGCGACTTTTTGTTATTGAACAACTATACAGGGCCTTTACCATTTTAAAAAATGAGCCCTATCATCATCAATAGCCCTTAGTATAGCACCCGAAATTTTATGGTATTTTCTATATTTTTTAGCGCTTTTAGCACTTCTTTGTTGTATTCCTTATCCAAATCGGTAATAACATAACCCACTTCATTATCTGTGGATAAGTATTGTCCTGTAATGTTCATTTCAAAACGCGCCAAAACTTCATTAATTTTAGCCATTACTCCAGGTACATTTCTGTGAATATGTAGAAATCGATGCGCATTGGTTTGCTTGGGTAATCGAATATTGGGGAAGTTGACAGAATCTACGGTGTTACCGGAATTGATATAATCCATAATCTTGTTGGGAACAAAATCAGCAATATCCCGCTGAGCTTCTTCGGTGCTACCACCAACGTGCGGAGTTAAAATGACATTAGATAGCCCTTGGAGTTCAGTAAAATATTCTCCATTACCCGTAGGCTCTTCCGGAAAAACATCTACCGCGGCACCTGCCAGTTTACCAACTTTTAAAGCATTGGCTAATGCCTCGATATCTACAACAAAACCTCTGGAAAGGTTAATCAACATGGCGCCGTCTTTCATCTGGTTGATTTCGCGTTCACTGATAAAGTTTTTATTTGCTTTGTTATCGTCAATATGTAAAGTCACAATATCAGAAACGTTAAGCAAATCTTCTAAAGTGTTGCATTTTTTTGCATTTCCCAAAGCCAATTGATCCGCAACATCGTAATAATAGACTCTCATGCCCAACGCTTCCGCCAATACAGACAGCTGTTTTCCAATATTTCCGTAACCAATAATTCCTAAATTCTTGCCTCTTACTTCTCTGGAATTAGCGGCGGTTTTATTCCACCGTCCACTATGGATTTCTGTACTTCTCGGAAAAACACTTCGCATTAACATAATAATTTCTCCAATAGCCAATTCTACTACAGAACGCGTATTGCTGTAAGGCGCATTAAAAACAACTACTCCTTTTCTTTTGCAACTATCCAAGTCTATTTGAGTAGTACCAATGCAGAAAGCTCCAACAACCATTAACTTATCGGCTGCATCTAAAACATTTTGTGTTACCTGTGTTTTTGAGCGAATTCCTAAAACGTGAACTCCTTTAATTTTTTCTATTAATTCTTCTTCCGGAAGACTGCTTTTTGCAAGTTCCACAGAAAATCCGTCCTCAGAAAGATTTGTGAAGGCAGCCGGATGAATGTTTTCCAACAACAAAATTTTTATTCTGTTTTTTGGATAAGATATTTTTCTTGGTAAGTCGTTCACAAATAAAAATTCATCTAAATTAGGGGTAATATAATCGGCATTACTTGCCGCTTTTTCTCTATGTACATTCTCAGTATACGCAAAGAATTTATCTGCTATACCTGCCTCACGCATAACATAATCGCTGTAACCATCTCCAATTACCTGTACTTCACCTTGCAAGTCCAGATTTTTAAGGCATTGTATTTTTCCGTTATGAGTAGCCAAAACGTTTGCTTCATCAAAACCAATAATATTCCCAGCTTCATCAAACTTAAATGTATTGGCAAAAACCCTATCTGCAGCAATATTGTACTCCTCAACTATAGGTTCAATAAATTCTTTAAACCCGCATGAAATTACATAAATATCTTCCGAAAAGTTATGAAAAAAATCCTTGTTAGACTCGATGGACTTTGAAATTTTTTGGCGTAGCTCTGCCACTAGTCCAACCAAATCGTCCCGATGGGCATTTAATAGTTTTATTCTACGCTCTAGAGACTCAGTAAAAGAAATATCGCCATCAATTCCCAAATTGGTAATCTTCTGTATTTCCCTAATAATTTCGTCTTTATCAGACCTACCTTTAAGTGTAATTTCTGCTAATACATCTAAAGCCTCCACTCTAGTTAATGTACTGTCAAAATCAAATATATATTTTCTGCCTAAATCGATCATTCGATTAAAAATTTTAAGATGCAAAAGTAATTATTAATTCTGTCTCCTATTCGTATTTCATTTTAAAAATAAACAGGTATTCTGATTCTGTTGCATATGATCCGTTTTTCTATAAGCAGATCTACTTTTTTAACAATTCACGTCCTAATTTATTTTAAAAAGCGAAGAATGATATCGGAAAATGAAGCAGTTTTGGACGCGTTATTATAATTTACTTCAACTAGGGCAAACTTACTTTTTGGAATAGCCTTTTTCAACAAAATAGGATTTCCATTATCTGTATCTTCTTTCCCCGAAATAATTAGAACTCTTGCTTTTATCATTTTCAATTCAGCAAAACTTGTTACAGGCTGGTGCTTTTGTAGTAGATGTAAAACTTGCAAATCTTCTTCAATTGATTTAGCATAGCTAGCAGCCCTGTTGGTTTCCAAAGTACTATTCTACGGTGTTGGTTGATTTATTCTGTCAAAAGAATTAAAACAAATAAGTTTGGCTTTGGGCACTAAAAGTTCCCTGAAGTATAATTTAAAAAAATATTTTTTGCATTAATCGGATCTAAATGGAGGTATAAACAATTCCTGTAATAATAGCAATTCCAAAACTTAATAAGGTTCCTATTAAGATGTATTCTGTGAGTTTTCGATTGTTGGTTTCCTTTAAGTCGTTGAACCGGAATACAGATTTTGCGGTAATTAGTAAGCCTATAGCTTCCCATCTTCCCAAACAAATAAAAGTTAAAACAAACAAGCGTTCCAGAATGCCGATATATTTACCTGCATTCGGTAAGGATTTATGATCAAACTCAATTTGGTTTGCCATTGGTTCTAATATTTTATTCATTATTATGGCAGCCGGAAAACTAACAAAAATGATAGCGGTTATAAGTTGCCAATCTAATCTCTCTATTAGGGTAAGCGTATATTCAGAAAGATTTCCATAGTATGCACAGGAATAAAGAACTATAATATGAAGCACTTGGTCTATTAAAAATGGAATAGCTTTATTCCTTAAAAGTGGGTTGACATAGAGTTTTCCTAAGTCTATTAAATAATGTGAAATAGCAATGATAAGGGCAAATTTCCAAAAAGTTACATCCCAAGTTAGGAGCATTATTAATCCAAAGTGGATTAAAGTATGAAAGTAAAGATATTTGGAACTAATTTTATTTGCTTCTTTATGTATTACCCATTTTAGGGGCTGCAATAAAAAATCACCAATTAGATGACCTAAGAATAGTTGTGTAAACAGCATCATGATTTTATGTGTTCAATAGTTGAATTATAATAGTTCAATATTTCCAAAACCATCTCCAGTCTGGCGCGCTTCTGTCTTTGGCTTACTGCAGATTGCCTAATATGCAGTTGTGCTGCAATTTCCTGTTGTGAGGCCTTTGGTTGTTGTAGCGCGAGTGTCACAATTTCTGCTGAAACTTTTGTCCAATTATCCATAAACTCTAAGCCCAGTTTCAAAATAAGATTTAAAGTTAGGTCATAGTCTTTGTCGGGAGATGCAAATGCCAAATTAAGCTTTTGCTCTTTTAAAGTTTCAAAAATTCTTCCGGAGTTTTGGTATGCGGTTCCATTGGACTCACTCACAGTTTTTCCTTTAAATGTCTCATCGCCAATGCCAATGCCCATCCGCACATCTAAACCCTTTATTGATTTTATGAGAGTTTTAATTTGAATGGCGGACTGTAAAGCTTCGGACGGGCTTGTTTTAATTTGAAATTCATCACCACGATAAATCTCCCAATCTGTAGGAGTTTCTCCAATAGTGGAAAGATAATTTTTTAAAACGGGAATCCATTCAGATGCCTTTGCGTTTTCAGAGTTTATAATATCTCCTGTAATGATTGCAGTCATAATTTATAAGCTAAA
>JBGTEN010000023.1:0-10945 GCA_041747755.1 Arenibacter sp.
TGAAGGGGTATATTTAGACAAAGAAAACGAAAATATACCACTTTCAATAAAGAAAGAAAATGGTGCGTATTGGCTGCATTTCTTCGAGCAGCCTGCCGAATTGTTTCAAAATGATAATGAAGTTTATTTTCAGATGCGGAATCAAAAGTATACCGTAACCATTGATAAAAAGAACGACATCATAGAGGTACTAGGTTATCAATTTATCCCTGTGTCAAAAAGTATGAAAGGTCAATTTGCTGGTAAATGGGTAAACGATTCGGAGGATACCGCTTTTCTGGTTCAGCTGGATGATAGTGCGCTTCTTACTTGGGATATCATTAAAGGGACAGCAAAGCCAATCCGATTTTATCCCAAGCGTACCGAAACCGGTTTCCATTTCTCTTTTAATCATGATATTCTTTCGTACGTAATTGAAGATGGAATTCTAATTGATGCTAAAGGGGTAAAATATAAAAAAAAGAAGGATTTAGGCTTTGACGGTCAAAGATAATTTTCCTTCATTACCTTATTGGGTCAAGTAAAGATACCCGTAGGTAAAACCCCTTACTTTAAATTTAACTATTTATCCTATGAAATACGGTCTTCTATTGGCGCTACTTGCATTTTTAAGCTGTTCCAAAGATACTACTCCCAATGTGCCTACTTCCGCCCTAAAAGGAAAGTGGGTTGAAGTAGAAACAAGAACGGACACCTTGTCTTTTGAATTGATGGGCGACATGGAAATCATGAATTTAAACAGGGGAAAAGAAATCAGAGATGGTGGTTTACTGCCAAAGTACAAATCAGGACCTTACATTTACGAACTAAAAGTAGAACAGATAGCCTTAAATTGGCTCGTATCTAGTGATTCTCGCTTTAATGATTATTATTTCAAAATAAATGGTAGTACCTTAACTATTGGGAATTTCTATGGTTCCCCATCGGGTGAAATATTAACTTTTGAACGATTGGATTGAAAAAACCACACCTCGGCATTGTATTCCTAACTGCGAATTATATACTTTTAATACATTAGGGAGAAGGATGTGAATCGCTCTAACTAAAATTTGATTAATCCAAAGAGGTATTCCCGATACACTTTCTTCCCTAATTCTAGGGATCAAGAAATCGAATTGACGGATTTTGTATCAACTATAAAAAAACTCGAACTCAGGTTTATAGTCTCAATTGAGCGAATTGAAGTAAGCTGAGTAGCACGTCAATTTAATTCTCTAAATAACATCAAAAAACTATGCTAACAAAAACAGAACTTTTATTGGAACTTTGGATTGAAGCCCGTACACGGTTTTCCAACCAATTAGGAGCCTTTACCAAACAGGATCTACAAAAGAAATTAGGTGGTTCACCCAATTCCATTGGTTTTCTAATTCGCCATACCGGCGACGTGGAGCTGCTTTTTGCCAAAAATGTTTTTGGGGAAAGTACTGTAAAAGTAACAGCTAAAACCGTTATTGACAAATATGATACAGGTGAGTGGACCGACTTAGAAAGCTTGAACAATTATGTTTCCGAGTCTTTTGAAAAGCTGAAGTCTATCATAGAAAAACAGACCGACGAAGATTGGGAAACTACAGTTACCACGAAAGAATTTGGAACAAAAACCAAAGCGGAGGCCTTTGGGAGAATTATTTCGCATACCGCCTACCATGCCGGACAAATCGCTATTATTAAAAAATATGGGATATAAGATTCCTTGTATCCAGAGCTATTCTTTATCCGTGTATATCTAGACTTAAGAGAAAATAGATTGGATTTGTGATTATCTTGAAAGGAATAAGGGTTAAAAAACTTAACTCTCAGCGAAGATGTAAACTTCACAGCCTGCTATTTAGTACACTCAGAACGGTTCGAAGTTACAAACTTACAGCAGCCGGGGAGGATGGTTTCATCCGTAGAGCAAATGGTGTGGTTTATCAAGATACTTCGCTACGCTCAGTATGACAATTAGGTGGTATTACCCTTCCTGTTGTATGCTTTGTAGTTTTGTTATTCTGACCCCGAGTATTCGGGGGAAGAATCTTACAAGACCATTCCGCGGAGCGAGGTATACAACTCGCAGCCTATTCTACTTACCACACTCAGAAGGGTACAAAGTTGCATCCGAAAATCTTAGCCTATACAGCAAATGTGCAACGTAAAGTTTAACTATTCTGCTCTACTTTATACACAGACTATTAAATATCCATTATGTAAATGTTATTAACAACATAGGCCAACAAATAGTGAAGCCTTTTCCATACCTTGTTGTTAATTTATGAAACGAATCTTATCTATAGGACTATTTTTGATCGGTTTCAATTTTGGGAGCTCTCAGTTCGATGAAAAGAATGCGATTTACTCAACTATTGAGTTTAACTTAGGAAATTATGTTGGATTTGATATTCACATGAATTATGTCTACTTAGAAAAATACGCCTTTAAAATTGGCTATACCGGAAATATAAGAAAAGCCAAATCACAACCTGAAGACTATACCTCCGGATTAATTGGGATTTTACTTTTCGGCTTAGCCAACCCTTCTGACCAAATGGAAAACTATCAAATTGGTTTTGGCCGAATTTATAAACTAAATGAAAGTGGCACTATTCGAATTAACCTATCCTTTGGATTAGGATATACTATAATTACAGAGCCTGAAAATTGGCAGCCAATTAATTCGGCTTTTTTAACTGAAAATTATACGTGGAATTACGGAAAATATAACGCTCTTGGATTCATATTTAATCCAAAAATTGAATTTCCCTTCTCAAGATTTTACGGTCTGACTATTTCTCCCATGTTACAAATAAGTAAAGATAGGACGTACGTTGGAATTGGAATCGGACAAATGATTGGCTTACTTAGAAAAAGAAACCCCTAGAATAATTTTTTTTTGTGAAAGAGTATGACTATCAATCTAGTTTCTGAATATTGGGAAACACAGGACACTATAACTAAAATCTTAACTCTCCGGTGCTAACTCCACTTCCAAACCGTCTAAGGCTTCGGTAATATGAATTTGGCAACCCAAACGGCTATTGTCTTTTACATAAAATGCTTCCGAAAGCATAGCCTCTTCTTCATCCGACTTTTCGGGAAGTGTGTGGCTGGAAGTAACATAACATTGACAGGAAGCACACATGGCCATACCCCCGCAAATTCCGATGGTACCTTCCGGCGCCAATTCATACGAGCGAACTACTTCCATTAAATTCATGTTCATGTCGGTAGGAGCATCTATTTCATGCATTACCCCTGTTCTATCGGTAATTTTAAGTTTTATGTCGGTCATGGAGAGTGGGACCAAATGGTCTTATAAAATGGGTAAAACAAATAAAAAATAGGCTATTTTGACTGGCAGTAAAAAAGGACTTTAGCCAATATTGATGACTTCTTCAATTTGTGGAGCGTACTTTTTAATGGTCATTTCCACCCCGCTTTTTAAGGTCATTTGGTTTACGCTACACCCCACGCAAGCGCCTTCCAATTTCACCTTAACTGAATTGTCATTGTCTATGGAAATCAGGGAAATATCGCCTCCATCACTTTGCAGAAAGGGACGAATCTCATCCAATGCTTTTTCAATGTTTAATCGTAGCTCTTCCGTTGTCATACTTATTTCTTTTTAACCGCCGAACAGCCGGCCATTGTTGTAATTTTTATTGCTTCTGTAGGAGGCAAATCGGTATTTCGGTGCACCACCTCTTGCACAACATTTCTTGTAAGCTCCTCAAAGGCTGCTTCACTTGGGGTTGCGGTCTGCATTGCTGCGGGTCGACCCACATCGCCGGCCTCCCGGATACTCTGTACCAAGGGTATTTCTCCCAAAAACGGCACATTCATATCTGCTGCCAAATGTTTAGCGCCCTCTTTGCCAAAGATATAGTATTTGTTATTGGGCAATTCAGCCGGTGTAAAATACGCCATATTTTCCACAATCCCCAACACAGGAACGTTTATAGCTTCCTGTTGAAACATCGCTACCCCGCGACGGGCATCGGCCAGAGCCACTTCTTGTGGGGTGCTTACTACCACAGCACCAGTAACCGGTAAGGATTGCATAATGCTAAGATGAATATCTCCTGTTCCAGGAGGAAGATCGATTAACATAAAATCCAATTCACCCCAGTGTGCGTCAAAAATCATTTGATTTAGTGCCTTGGACGCCATAGGGCCTCTCCAGATGACTGCCTGATTGGGTTGGGTAAAAAATCCGATAGATAATACCTTTACCCCATAACTTTCAATGGGTTTCATCTTGGACTTCCCTTCTATGTTCACTGCCAAAGGTTTTTCACCCACAACATCGAACATTATGGGCATGGAAGGACCGTAAATATCCGCATCCAGCAATCCTACTTTAAAGCCCATCTTTGCTAAAGTAACAGCTATGTTAGCCGTTACTGTTGACTTACCTACTCCTCCTTTCCCGGAGGCAATGGCAATGATGTTCTGAATTCCCGGTATAGCCTTTCCTTTGATTTCGTTTACTTTCGGCTTTACGGGGGCATCTACCTTTAAGTTGACCGTAATTTTAGCCTTTTCATACACCCGTGCGTGAATCACTTTTAGGATTTCGACCTCAGTTTTCTTGCGTGCTTGCAAACTTGGGTTATTTATGGTCACGTCTACCACCACCTCATCACCAAAAACCATGACATTGGTTACAGCACCGCTATCAACCATATTTTTCCCTTCTCCCGGAACGGTTATGTACTCTAAAGCTTTTAGAATGTCTTTTTTATCTAATTTCATGGGTGTCCTGATTCATTTTCAGTTCTATTAAAACTGATTCTAAATTGCAAAGATACGGTATCCGCATGATACTTTAAAGCGGTGATGTTGAAAACCGTTTGGAGGAAAAATAGTGACTATTTTCTGAAAAGACGGGTTCTTATTGCAACTCCTTCCAAGGATCCCAAAAATGTTTTTCAAAATCCACTATCTGATTATTTACCACTTCTATACCTTCATTTTCCAGCAGTTGTTGCATTAAATTCGTTCCATCAAAATGATGCTTTCCGGTGAGCAATCCTTTTCTATTAACGACCCTATGCGCGGGAACATGCTCCATATCTCCGGCACCATTCATAGCCCAACCTACCATTCTTGCACTTCTGGCGGTACCCAGATATTTGGCAATTGCTCCATAGGAAGTAACCCTTCCATACGGAATCAGGCTGGCCACCTCATATACTTTTTGAAAGAAATTTTTATTGTCGGGATTCATTATTTATAAAATATCCTAAAGATAGTAATCACCAATAAAATCACCATTAAAGCACTTAAAATATAGTTGGCATTTTTAGAAAATCGGTGGGTTTTTACTTCCAGTTTATTGAAATAGATGGTATAGAGATATAGCACTGTAAAGGTTCCCAAACCGGCAGCTAATATAAAGATAAGGATGTCGGCTATTTCGAACTTAATCCACCCGGAGGCATTCCACATCGCATTGAGTCCGCTGTAATATGGAATAGTCAATAAATTCACCGCTGCTAAAAGTGCGCCTTTAAAAAAACTGTTTCGCTTACTTACCTTATCGATTTTTATAATTTTTACCTTCTTCGTTCTGGCTTTTACAAAAAAATAGATAGCAAAAAAAGCAAATACACCCAATGCTATTTTGAACAAAAGATCTATTACTTCCGGATTACGAAACAAAAATTTAGAGACTAACACAGCTATGTAGGCCTGAAGAATAATTACTGTAGAAACACCAATACTATAGATAATCCCATTAACTTTTCCCTTTTCTACACTGGTTTTAGCAGCGTTCATATTTAAAAGACCCGGGGGAACGGTTGCCATAAAAGCAGCAGAAAAGGTTACAAAAAAAAGAATTAGTAAGTGTTCCATTGGTTATGAAATCCTAAACTGAATATAGGTTATTGGTTTTCCTTTCTCAAGATACTGCTTTTCGTAGAAAGTTTGGATTTCCAACACTTCTTTTGGGCTACCTTCGTTGGTATAGATGTTGTGATTGGAATATAGCACCTCCTGACCCATACCATGTAACAATCCCAATGTATACCCATGCATAAATTCACTATCAGTCTTTAGATTGATTATGCCACCGGGTTGTAGAATCTGTTTGTATTTCTCCAAAAATTTCTGATTGGTGAGGCGGTGTTTGGTACGTTTGTACTTGATTTGTGGGTCGGGAAAGGTAATCCAGATTTCGGAAACTTCTCCGGGAGCAAAAAGTTGATCGATCAGCTCAATTTCGGCTCGTAAAAAAGCAACATTTTCCAGTTTATTTTCTAAAGCATTTTTTGCCCCTTGCCAAAAGCGCGCTCCCTTAATATCAACGCCTATAAAATTTTTCTTTTTAGTAATCCTTGCCAATCCAACTGTATATTCTCCCTTTCCACAGCCCAACTCGAGCACTATCGGATTGTCATTTTTAAAAAAGGTATCCCACTTACCTTTTAAAGAAAATAACTCTTGCTCCACCTCTTCCCGGGTTGGTTGAATTACATTTTGGAAGGTTTTGTTCTCGTTAAATCTTTTGAGTTTATTCTTGCTCCCCATTTCCGCAATAAAAATTATTACCGAGGCAAAGCTAAGAAAATAGGGTTGGATTAAAAACAAGACAGTTTTAGGTTGACATTGATAGTTGGCAGTTAAACCATTCTACCATCAACCAATAATTTTATACCTTGTTTTCTTCTGCTTTTTCCAGCGTGAAAGAAAATTCGGAACCAACATTAACGGCGCTTTCCACATAAATTTTTTCTTTATGTGCTTCTATAATGTGCTTTACTATAGCCAATCCTAAACCAGAGCCGCCTTCGTTTCTACTGCCACTTTTATCTACCCTGTAAAATCGTTCAAAAAGTCGGGAAATATGTTGTTTTTGAATACCTTCCCCGTTATCCGTAACCCGAATAATGACTTTGTTTTTTATCAGGTTTTCAACACTTACCTCGGTAGTTCCGTTATCATTTCCATATTTAATAGAATTTACCAGAAGATTGGTAAGCACCTGCTGAATTTTTTCTTTATCAGCCCTAACATAGATTGGATGTTTGTATTCCATATCAAAAGTCAAGGCAATGTTTCTTTTGGCAGCACGCATTTCCAAAAGGTCAAAAACACTGCGAATGAGTTCAATGATATTAAAATCTGTGTAATCCAGATTTAGATCGCCCACCTCCAATTTTGTAATTAAATCCAGATCTTTTATAATGTATATGAGCCTTTCTACTCCTTTATTTGCCCTTTGCAGATACTTTTTACGCACGTTTCTGTCATCTATGGCGCCATCAAGTAATGTTAAAATATAACCTTGAACTGTAAATAGCGGAGTTTTAAGTTCATGGGACACATTTCCCAAAAAATCCCGTCTATATTCTTCTCTAATTTTTAGGGTATCGATTTCTATTTTCTTGTCTTTTGCAAACTTTTCAATTTCTTGAGTTAATGTTTGCATATCCGTGGTTATGGTTCTGGAGGCAAGTGAAGAAGATTCTAGTAGCGAAACGTCATCGTAAATTCGCTTTATGCGCTTGTAAATGAATTTTTCTACCCTAATTTGAATAATTATGAATGTAGTTATGAAGGCAATAGCTCCAAAAATGGCGAGAATTACCCAATCTATTTGGTTTAAAAAATATTGAATACCTCCCAGTAAAATAGTTAAGATTACAGCTATAATCAGTGTTGAGCGAAAAGCAAATTTATATGACTTCTTTAGTCTTATCGCCATTATAACACAAACTTATACCCAACACCTTTTACGGTTTTAAAATTATCATCACCTATTTTCTCCCGTAGTTTTCTAATATGAACATCTATGGTCCGCCCCCCTACCACAACCTCATTTCCCCAAACCTTATCCAAAATTACTTCTCTTTTGAATACCTTGTTGGGTTTCGAGGTAAGTAGTGCTAAAAGCTCAAACTCCTTCCTAGGAAGAACAATTTCCTCACCGTTGTTTATAATCTTGTACTCTTCTCTATTAATGGTGATGTTGCCCACCTTAACAATATCATCTAACTCAACAACCTCTTCGTCTTTAAATCTTCGTAAAAGTGCTTTAACTTTGCTTACCAAAACTTTGGGCTTAATGGGTTTGGTAATATAGTCATCTGCCCCGGCTTCAAAGCCTGCCATTTGCGAATAATCTTCTCCTCTTGCCGTTAAAAAAGTAATTATTGTGTTTTCCAAACCCGGCGTATTCCGTAGTGTTTCACAGGCCTCAATACCATCCATTTCCGGCATCATTACATCCAAAATAATAAGATGCGGCTTCTTCTTTTTTGCTTTGGCAACACCCTCAATCCCGTTCTTTGCTGTAAAAACTTCATAACCTTCAGAAGAAAGATTGTAACTCACAATCTCTAAAATATCCGGCTCATCATCTACTAAAAGTATTCTAATGTCCTTTTTTTTCATGGCGTTTGGCGAATTGATTCATTCGGCAAAAGTAAAGATAATACTATTATACCAGACTCGCTTAACATTCATTTAATATGATAACATTAAGATAACGCTAATAAAATAAATGTTTAACCTGCACGTAACCTGACTTTTACAACAGGGGGGTTTCTTTGCATCGTTCAATTGTTAAAAATTCTTAATGAAAATTATTATTGCGATTTCTGCATTCTTTTTATCCCTGCTATCTTTTTCACAAGCACCCGGTTCTGTTGCAGGGACCATTACCGATAAAGATTTTAACGACGAGCCTCTTGCTTTTGCAAACATTCTATTAAAGGGAACCGAAAAAGGAGGTAGTACAGATATTGATGGCAAGTTTGAGATTCCTAATGTTGAGCCCGGAGATTACATACTTATTGTTAGTTTCTTGGGTTACGAAACATTAGAATTACCCATTACCGTAACAGCTAACAGAGTAACTACTGTGAGTACAGGCTTAGGCGCCGGAGCAGTAAGTTTAGATGATGTAGTGGTAACAGTAGAACGAAGGCGAAATACTGAAGCGGCTATAATGATGGAGGTTAAAGATGCCATACAGGTGGTTAGTGCCATTTCTGCAGAACAAATTTCTAAGGGCACAGACGGGAATGCAGCCGAAGCTATTTCCAGAGTGCCCGGTGTAACCGTAATAGAGGGCAGGTTTGTTTTAATACGGGGTCTAAGCGAACGTTACAATAATGTTTTAATAAACAACTCTGTTGCTCCAAGCACAGAAATTGACAAAAGGACTTTTTCTTTTGACTTAATTCCTACCAGCGCTTTAGATAAAATGGTAATTTATAAAACAGGGTCTGCCGACAAACCTGGAGATTTCGCAGGTGGTGTTATCAGCGTAACAACTTCTGAAAATATTTCTGATTTTAATAAAATTGAAGTTGGTTTTGGTTACAGGGCAAACACTTCTTTTAAACCCTATTTACAAAGTAAAGGTTCCAAAACCGACTTTCTTGGCTTCGATGATACTTACCGCCCCCTGCCAGGTAATTTTCCTTTGAGAGATGATCTTAATACCAACTTTCAACTAATGGAAATTGCAGCAGGTTTACTTCCCAACAATTTTAGCCCTGAAGAGCGCAATGCGTTTTATGACAACAGTATTGGCTATAGTCTTGGAAGAACAATAAACTTAGGCAAGGACAGAACTTTAGGTACTATAAATTCCGTTTCCTACTCCAACGGATATCAGTTTTATCAAAGGCAATTTAACCGCTATCTTGCCTTAGCAGCAGGTGAAGAAAGACCGCAGCCTTGGTTAGATTTTAGCGATGCAACCTACCAAAATGAAGTGCGAATTACCGGTTTATCCAATTGGATTTTACGATTAAATGACAATAACAAAATAAAATTCAAGAATCTTTTTAATCAAATCGGCACCAACCAAACCATTTTAAGAGAAGGATCCAACTTTCTTCAAAGAGGTGATGATATTTTCAACAATTACCTCTACGGTTACAAAGCCCGTACCATTTATATTGGTCAGTTAGAGGGTGACCATAAACTAAATGACAAGCATGAGTTGAATTGGGTTGCCGGTTACAGCAATCTAAATGAAACAGAACCGGATTTAAGACGCTTTAGAACGGTGCAATCAACAGACGGTAATTTTAGGATAATAGATCCGCCTTCTTCTAACTTATTTGACACTGGGCGTTATTTTGGAGAACTTTCTGAATACTCGGTTAATCATGGTCTAAATTACACCTACAGTATTGAACGCGTAAAGGACGACGAGCTTTTAGCTCCCATTCACATCAAAGCAGGTTATTATGTGGATTTTAAAGACAGAACTTTTGATTCTCGTTATTTCTCCTATTTAATTCCCGGTAACGTTCCTTTTGCAAGAGCTGAAGAATTAAGGCAGCTACCCTTAACTGAAGCGTTTAGTCCTGCCAATGTCACTGCCACGAATGGCTGGAGACTAAATGAAGGGACGCGTCTTATAGATTCCTATACCGCATCCAATCTTTTGTACGCTGGATATGCCCAAGTAGAACTCCCAATAAATCAATTCAATATTACAGGAGGTGTGCGCGTAGAACATAATTTACAAAAGCTGGATGCTGCAGATGATACCGGACCAATTGCCGTTGAAAACCCAATTACTTCTGTCCTTCCATCGCTGAATATTGGTTATAACCTGAATGAAGAATCTATTTTAAGACTGGCGTATAGCCGAACCATTAACAGGCCAGAATTTCGAGAAATAGCGCCTTTCCTCTTTTATGATTTTATCAATGAGGCTGGCCGGCTTGGAAATCCAGATTTAAAAACTGCGACAATAGACAATTTAGATTTACGCTATGAATTGTATCCCAGACGTGGTGAAACCATTAGCTTGGGGGCTTTCTACAAAGCATTCAAAGATCCTATTGAAAACGTTACTATTATTACCACAGAGCAGCCCCAGTTTTTCTATGCCAATGCCGACAAAGCCTTTAATTACGGCTTTGAGCTGGAACTTAGAAAATCGCTTCAGGATGTGGTAGAAAATCCATTTTTACAGCGTCTTTCAGCTAAC
>JBGTEN010000024.1:0-1771 GCA_041747755.1 Arenibacter sp.
TGCAGTTTCTATTTTATACGGCGGGAGTGTAAAGCCTTCCAACGCAGTGGAGATTTTCTCCAAGCCTGATGTGGATGGTGGTTTAATTGGAGGAGCCTCCTTGGTTGCCGATGATTTTATAGCTATTGTAAGCGCTATTTAACGTTTGTACTATTTAATTTTTTGCAACTAAGTTCTTTTTTATAGTCTTTTCCGCAAGAATAGTCCTAGCAAAGCTCTGAGATTCAGGAGCTCCGAGTAGTCGGAGCGACGCAGAGTTTGCTGGACGGTTTTCAGCTATAGCTGAAAAATTCCTACGGAAATGCTTAGCATTCATGAATTCCTTAAAAGAATTTAAAAATGCCATGAATAAAAGTGTCGTTTTCTTTGTTTACTCATTGCATTTCTATTTGTTTTCATTGGTATTCGTGAACCTCGTTACTTGGTTTCGTTTCTTTTGGACAAGCAAAAGAAATCGAAGATTCATGAACACCTATAGAAAAAATTAAATGAGTGAATAAATGAAAATTAAAACGTTTTAGGGATCAATTGTTTATTGATTATTAATCTTCTGCAGATTATTCTATATTCCATTTAGATCACATTAAAGGTTACTTAGAGAAATAGAAAATCCATGGCATCGATTTCTAGAAAATCTCAATTTTTTTTAAAGATGTTATTCGCACTAAAAGATCCTTATGTCCTATAATTCTTATCTCGAGTACAATTTTACCGTTAACCCTTTGCAACCCGCTTCTGATATTTTGATAGCTGAATTGGGCGAAGTTGGTTTTGAAAGTTTTGTTGAAACCGAAACCGGTATTCTGGCCTATATTCAAAAAGAAGACTGGTCGGCCACTATTTTAGAGGAGGTAACAATCTTGTCCAATCCCAATTTTAAAATTTCATTTACGGCTGCGGAAATAGAGCAGCAAAACTGGAATGCTACCTGGGAGCAAAATTTTCATCCGATTAAAGTAGGGGAGGAGTGTATGGTAAGAGCTCCCTTTCATGAAAAGGAAAAGGTACAATTTGATATTGTAATTGAACCCAAGATGAGCTTTGGAACCGGACATCATGAGACCACCCACATGATGCTGCAACATATTCTGGAGCATGATTTTAACGGGAAATCGGTTTTGGATATGGGAAGTGGCACGGGGGTTTTGGCTATTTTGGCTGCTATGAAGGGGGCAAGTGCAGTTGATGCTATAGATATAGATAATTGGTGCTATCTAAACGCCATAGAGAATGTGGAAAGAAATGGCTGTGAAAGGCTAATTACGGTTTTAGAGGGCGACGCAAGTTTACTGGGTAATAAAAGATATGATATTAGTTTGGCTAATATTAATAGGAACATTTTACTGGAAGATATTCCAACCTATGTGAAATGTTTAAATAAAGACGGAATTTTATTTTTAAGCGGATTTTATAAGGAAGATATTTTGATAATTTCGAAAAAATGCGCGGAAATGGCGTTAAAATTTGAAAAAAATCTGGAAAAGAACAATTGGGTTGCTGTAAAATACGTATTTTAGATTTTGTTTAAACTATTGGATATGAGTACAAAAGAAAAATACGACGAGGATTTACTTTTGGCTGAGGATACGGTAAAACAACAAGAAATCGTACTCTTCAATGATGAGGTAAACACTTTTGAATACGTAATTGAGACCTTAATAGAAGTCTGTGACCATACTCCGGTGCAGGCAGAACAATGCTCTTTAATTGTACATTACAATGGAAAATGTACGGTAAAAACAGGGGAATACAACGACTTAAAACCGCGTTG
>JBGTEN010000025.1:0-10373 GCA_041747755.1 Arenibacter sp.
TAACGTTCTTACCGTCTTTTAAATCTTATATGTATCTTAGATACAAAACAATTTAAAATTCAGAACTTCACTACTCCTGCCTGCCTCTTGGAAGGTTTAGCAGGGCGTTATGCCTCATTGTAAAAACCTCCAACATAATCAAAAAATGATAACAATAGACAATTATTTAGACAGCCACTTCATACACCGAAGTAATTGGTTGAGAGCAGCTGTTTTGGGTGCAAACGATGGTATAATCTCCATTTCAAGTCTTGCAATTGGCGTAACCGCAGCAAGCGTATCAAGAGAACCAATAGTATTGGCTACGGTTGCAGGACTGGTGGCTGGAGCTTTATCAATGGCAGCAGGGGAATATGTTTCTGTAAGTTCACAAACTGACACCGAAAAGTCTGACATAGAAAGAGAACGACAAGAACTCAAGGAAATGCCTAAGGAAGAGTTAAACATTTTAGCTCAAATCTATGAAAAACGTGGATTGAAAAAAGAAACTGCAATGCAAGTGGCAATTGAACTAACCGAAAAAGATGCTTTGGCAGCTCACATTAGAGATGAATTAGGTATAAACGAAATTAGTCAATCAAATCCAATTCAAGCTGCTATTGCATCAGGAGCATCATTTACAGTTGGTGGTGTTCTACCATTATTAATCGTCCTGTTTGCACCCGTTAAAGGAATGGAATATTGGCTATATGGTTTCACAATTATATTTCTTATAATATTGGGGGCATCTTCCGCAAAAACAGGCGGTTCAAGTATAAAAAAAGCTGTCATCAGGATTACTATTTGGGGAACAATTGCTATGATGCTTTCTGCCTTAGTAGGTTATCTTTTTGGTGTTAATGTATAATTTCAAAAGACATCAATAATGAAGATAAGTCACATTAGCAAAAAAGAAATTTCAAAGGACGAAGACATCAAAGGCCACGACATTAGAGAAGGAATTTATAACTTAATCAAATCCCATTTTCCCGACTTTGATAAAGACGACTTTATAACAATTGCCGAACTAAATCAATACAGAAGACTTTACTTGACATCTCTAATTATCCAAGAGAAAGGAGAAATGGCTCTGATTGACAGAAATGTTATGGAAGCAATTAAAAACAATTCTATTCTTTCAGAAAACATTCAATACGAAATAGAAACCGAACTAACTTTTGGACAAAGACTTGCCGACAGAGTTGCTGCATTTGGTGGTAGTTGGACCTTTATCATTACATTCTTTTCATTTATTTTATTTTGGATGTTGGTAAATATTTGGTTTTTGGCAACAAAACCTTTTGACCCATTTCCATTTATACTTCTTAATCTTATTCTTTCTTGTTTGGCTGCAATTCAAGCTCCAATAATTATGATGAGCCAAAACAGGCAAGAACAAAAAGACAGACAACGTGGAGAACACGATTATAAAATTAATCTAAAAGCCGAGCTTGAAATTAAATTATTGAGCGAAAAAATAGACCATCTATTAGTTCATCAAAATAAAAAACTTTTAGAAATTCAAGAAGTGCAGACTGACTACCTTGAGGATTTAATGAAAGAATTGAAAAAGAAATGAAATTAGAAACCCGCAGATTGAACGAAAATAAGGACAAAACCTCAAAAGGTTGAAAAGCATAGCTATCGTACAAAGCGTTTGGGCTTCAAACCGTAATGAATGAGGGTTAAACGATAATATACAACTATGAAATTTGACAACTATTTTCCGACAGACCGGCTAAAACCCTACATCAAATATTTTGTTGTGTCGGAGAATGAATTGGAAAATGAATATAAAGTTTTTCCTTCATCCGGACTTGTTATTGGTTTTCAATACAAAGGAAGCCTTGCAAACATAAAAGATAACAAAGCAACTAATCTTTCTTCGGCAGGAATAACGGGTATTACTGATGGGTTTAAAATTTTTAAAAACTCTGCTGACATCGGAACTATATTGGTTTACTTCACAGAAATTGGCTTTACACATTTTGCTTCACATCCTGCCAACGAACTCTTTAATTTAAGCCTATCATTGGATAACGTTTTTGATAAAAACAGCATATTGGAAGTAGAAGAAAGGTTAGCACAAGCCAACACAGACCAATTTAGGGTAAAAGTTGTTGAGCAGTTTCTTATATCTCAACTCAAAGACATTGAAACGGACAAATTAATTGTTGAAGCGGTTAAACTCATTTACCAAAGTAATGGAACTATTCGCATAAAGGAATTGAATCAAAAGCTATTTATCAGCCAAAGTCCTTTTGAAAAGCGGTTTAGAAAAGTGGTTGGAACAACAGCCAAAAAGTTTGCTTCCATTGTTCGTTTCAATACAGTTCTTGCCAATCTGAACAAAACTAAAACGCTGACAGAAATTTGTTACGAAAACAATTTCTTCGATCAGGCTCATTTTATTAAAGACTTTAAACAATTTACGGGGAACACTCCCGAAAATTGTAAACGCTTCTTGTAACGGCGGCTTTGCGTGAGGGACAGTAGCGGAAAGCCCACAGCGGTCCGCTATCGGGAGAGCGAGGACTTGCAGCGGATAGCCCGACCCGCCTCTGGCGGGGCACGTCTAAAAAAACGATTTTTTACAATTTCAGGATTTTTCCTAATTGCATCTTTGTATTATAATCTTTCTAAAGACAACAAGTTGTTTAACAGTTTAAAATCAAGAAAAATGTTTACAGTAGAACAAATCAGAACAGCTCACAGTAAAGTGAAATCCGGTGCAGACTTTCCGTCCTACATCAAAGAAATTAAGGCATTAGGTGTTACGCACTATGAAGCTTATGTAACCGATGGACATATAGACTATTATGGTGCAAATGATTATTTAGCAAAAGTGCCTGCAAGGTATGAGCCTTTAACAATTGCTAACACATCCAAAGGTGAAAATTTAAATCAGAGTTAATTGCGCATCAAAAAGGCAAAACCGACTTTTTAACTTTCATTAAAATGTGTTCTTCTGTTGGTATTGAAAAATGGGCAATCTGTATGGACAGGATGACCTGCACTTACTACGACAAAGCAAGAAACGTAATTTTGGTTGAAGAAATTCCACAATAACAAAAGCTAAGTAACTGCCGCCGGTTCTTATATAAAAACAAACAATGCCATAGCGTAAACGCATGGCATTGCTCTTTAAAGAACCATTAGCAAATATACCTTCTAGTTTGCTTTTTCAAGCTGAATTTGGGGGACGTTTGAAGGTGGATTTGTATCCTCCGGTTCAGAAGAAGAAGTAGGTTCGGGGGCGTTCTTAAAAAGATATAAGGCCTGTTGATCTATATTCTCAGTGTCTAAAATTGTAATATTAACGCCTGGCAAATCCGAATCGGAACCATTATTTCTTTTGGTAACTGAGTTTACTTTAAAAGCCACAACACCTAAATTAGCCCCTTGGAGGTTGGCTTGTATGGGACTGTAATTAGTGCTTACATCGCTGTCATACACCACTGCGTAAACCCTTTCTCCTGTGAGCATAGCCAGCCCTGTGGCTCTTAGTGGAATTACATTTCTTATTTCATCTAACAAAACTTCCCTATTGTCTTCACCACCGCCAAGTCCCGGACCGGCAACAAGATAGTTTAGTAATCCATTATCCGTTGGACCTGCATTGACCCATGTAGTCGGAATTGTATTTGGTGCATGCCAGCCCTCATCTCCCACTTGTCCTGTATACAAATCTATGGTCTTCCCAACATTTTCTTCAAAATAGCGTAAGGTTCTGCGGAGTCCAACCTCAGCTAAATTATCGTTCACCTCTGTTTCGGAAAAATTGTTAGGCTCATTCCCATTGTCAACGCTATCTTCATCTATAAATAAAAAGACTGCTGCATTGGCCCCCAGAGAACCTGTCCCATTGATGTTTTCACCCATTCCGTTTTCTGAATCCACATCCGCTTCAGTACTACAAGAAGTAAAAGAAAAGATGGCAATACCAAGAAAAAGATTTCTTATTTGATTTTTAAAGTTCATTGTGGTTTTCATGGTATTTAATTTTATTTTATTAGTAACGCCGCTAGCCACTATTATTTTGGGTACTCTACTATAAAGACAGTCCTGGGGCTATTTTACCCAACCCCCAATGAAACTTTTTGTTATAACTACTATTTCTATGCTATTCAATAAGTTCAAGCGAGGTTGTCCTATTTAATCGTGTAGGCATATTTTAAACTTAGGATATCAAAACTCCTAACAGGATCCCGATTGATGCTACTTTCATATCGATAAAATAAACCGATTTTACCTGCCTTTTTAATTTTATAAGAAGTGCCAATTGTAAGCCGATACCGGTCTATTCGGGTTTGTTCACCTTCCTGAAACCGACTAAAGATTTCTCCTTCTACTTCCGGGTCTAATTTCCAATTTCGAATATTATATTCTACCGAGGTTTTTAGCCGAATACGCTGTATGGGCATATCACCATCTGCTCTGGAGAAGCCCAATTCATCCCTGTTTTGGTATCGTAGTCGCCATTGGAGCCTAAAGCGATCTAATTTTTGAGTGTAAAAGGCATCCACATTATAACGAAACTGATTTCTATACCCTTGCACATTTCCCCGGGTATCATTTTCACGGGTATAGCGAAGACCACCGCCCAATTTAAGCCCTTTTACAATCTTTCGTCGTGCATTAAGTTCGGTAAAATATTGCCCTATTTCTGAAGGATTGTGCTGTAAACGAAGTTGATTCCTAAATCCTAAATCCCATTTCTTATCCGGTTCATATTCCAATTCCACGGTATACCAACTCTGCAGATACCTTTGTTCTTGTGCCAACACTACTCCAAATTGGAAAAGGATGATCAAGAATAACAAAATCTTATTTGCTTTCATTCCAATTCTATTTTAAAAACATTAATTGCCGCGGAAGAAGTAGATGGCAATATGGGCCTTTCCTCTTTTAAAATCAACTTCTCCGATAGTGAAGCGATGTATGTTAAGGCCCATCCTTTGCTCCAGATCTGCCCTTAAAAGCTCATGGTTATCTTGATGAATGTTTTCTATCTTATCGTAAATAACCTTTTTGCTGACCTCACTTTTCAGGGGAATGATATATTCGATGATAAAAATGGTTAAAATCACCAATGCATTTCCCAAAATAACCTCTGAGAGACTGGTCTTTTTATTAATCAAGGCATTGATAACCGATACCCCTATGACTACGAACAGATAGGTCATTTCTTTGATCGGAATTGTATTGGTTCTATACCGGATAATCCCAAAAATGGCAAACAGCCCCAAAGCCATACCAATATCTAATTCAAATTTTTTCAAGGTAAAACAGATCAGAAAAACGATGATTCCCACCAAATAATAAGCAAAAACATACTCTTTTCGATGCGTTTTAGGGTAATATAACCAGCGAATAATTACGGTAAGAAATCCGATGTTGATAAAGAAATAGACCAACATCTTATAAAAATCTTTATCGAAAATAGTGAAATCTAAAAACATCAGCTTCTCCATAATTCTATAATATTTATACCTCTTTACTAGCAGTATAGTGCGTGATGGGTTTATGTTCGAAGCATACGTTTTCCTCAATCATTTCCAGTGGTCGGAAAATACTTCTTTGGGGTATTCTACAAAAAAGGATTTGGATTAAACTAAATTCCAGCCAGACTAAGTTGAGAAAAACACCCTCTTGATTCTTCATCTCACTAAATCAAGAGGGATCTTCTTTGCTATTTCAACCTTTGTTCGGCATATAAACTAATCGTCAAGTAGATCGATATAGTCTTTAATACGATTCTTAATTTGATTGGCGATGGCTCTGTTCCCATCATTATCTCTTGGGCTTATTTCAATAAGTCCATCCCCGTTACCATCTTGCGCTGTTGTGAAATCCACTCCTGCCAATATTCCGGTTAAATCAAAGTTTATAGTAATATTGTTATTGTCCTGGGTGATAATTATGTCATTATCATCATCTTCATAATCAATCTCCACTTCTTCATCAAAATCATGCCAGAATATAAAAGGAAAACCGTCAATGGTTCCTTTTATTAAAACAGTTTTACCAAACAGCTCACTGGAACTGTTGGAGCTTTTATCAAATTCAAACTCTATTTCCTCGTATTGTGCCTGAGGAAGTTCCACAAATGCAAATGTGATTTCATTGCCAAGCAAATCCAATTCAAATGGTCCTTTTAGTTCAATCTCGTCGTCAGAGCAATAGTATTTGTCGCCTTCCCACGAATCGTCGTCAAACTCCAATTCCACCTCTTTAATGTTTACCAAAAAATCAGAAATTTCCAGATTGGAGTTCATGGATTTAAGTGAAAGTCCCTTTGAAGAATTGGAATTATAGGTTGCCTTTGCTTTTAAACTGACCTTGGCAAATTCGGTGTTCTGCGAAGGATCTGTTGGATTTAGATCTTCCTCATTATCTTTTGAGCAAGAAGCAAATACAATTCCAGATGCAATTGCAATACATAATGCTGATTTAAAATTTTTAGTTTTCATGATTATAAATTTTTATGTGTTATACTATGAGAACAGCTTATAATAATTTTACCCAACCCCCTTGGCATTATTTTATTTTTCTATTTTTAGCTTAAAATTGCTAACCGTATTAATTCCGAATAGATTTAAGGTCTATGGCTCTTCATGGAAAAGAATAGAAAATCTGTATGCGACCGTCAACACTTCAATACTCTTTTTGATGCGCATGCCGAGACCCTGCGTAATTTTATGTATTATCGCTGCGGAGACTTACATCAGGCAGAAGATCTAACTCAGGATGCCTTTATTAAGCTTTGGAACAATTGTAAAAAGGTCCTCTATGAGAAAGCAAAAGGTTTTTTATATGCAGTAGCCAAAAACAAGTTTTTTAATGATGTAGCCCATAAAAAGGTAGTTTTAGAATATTCCAAATTACCCCAACAGCATGTGGATGTAGAATCTCCGGAATATCAAATGGAAGGAAATGAGTTTATGGAACAGCTACAACAAGCCATTAATCAATTGCCGGAAGGACAGCGTCAGGTTTTTTTATTGAACAGGGTTGATAAAAAAACGTACACAGAAATAGCCTCTATGCTGGGTGTTTCCCAAACTGCCGTAGAAAAAAAAATGCAAAAGGCATTGTTGAAAATGAGGAAAATTGTTAAAAATATTTAGAGGGGGATGGGTAAAACACATTATCAACTGTTTACTATAAAAGACAAAGCAGATGCTTGAAGAACGAGATGATACGCTTTTGGCCCGATGGCTTTCCGGAGAACTTACCCCGGAAGAAAAGGTTGATTTTGAAAAATCGGAAGGTTTCAAGGATTACTTGGGCATAATAAAAGGAATGGACCGGTTTATAAAACCGTCATTCGATAAGGAAGCTTTGCGTACAAAACTCTTTTTGGATTTGGATACTCCTAAAAAGGGTAAAATTAGAAGTCTGAAACCTTGGTACTACGTTGCAGCAGCCAGCGTTATTGTTTTATTTGCATTAGGTTTGTTTTTTAATGAGGTAAGTTATATTACTGCAGTTGGTGAACAACAAACGGTGGCTTTGCCGGATGGGTCTACAGTGCGAATTAACGCAGATTCGCACTTAAAACGTGCCCGCTTCTTTTGGTCTAACAATAAAAAACTAACCTTGGTGAAAGGCGAAGGTTTTTTTGAAGTTGAAAAAGGAGATGGCTTTGAGGTGCAAACAGAACTTGGAAATGTACAAGTGCTGGGCACCAAATTCAATGTAAAAAATAGACAAGATTATTTTGAGGTGGCTTGCTATCAGGGAAGAGTGCAATTTGAAAAAGCCGAATCAAAAACCAAAACAATTCTTATTCAAGGCCAGAAAGTTATAAAATTGGAGGGCGATTTTAATCAGGAAACCATTACAAATCCTGAACCCACATGGCTGGTGGGAGAAAGTATCTTTACCAATACCCCGCTACACCTTGTTTTAAGGGAATTGGAAATTCAATACGGAATTATTTTTGAACTGAATGGGGTAAACACAAAAGACAAATTTACGGGTGGTTTTATACACTCTAATTTAGAAACAGCATTAACCACCGTTTTAGCCCCCATGGGAATTCAGTATACGCTAAGTACAGACAACAAAATGGTTTCGCTAACAACAGAATAACGAGCCTGTATGAGAAAGTTACTTTGTCTTTTAGGATTGCTTATACTGCCCCATCTGCATGCTCAAGAACTTGTTAGCATACAACATGTTCAAAGTCCATTAAGACTTGTATTACAAGATATTGAGTCCAAAACTGATGTGATTTTCTCGTTTAGTGAAGAAGTGATAAAAAATCTCTCTGTTACCATTGAGAAAAACAATATTTCTTTGTCTGAGGCCATGGCTCTCATCTCCGAACAAACAGGTTTAATTCTCGAACGTGTATCGGACAAACAGATTATCCTGAGAAAAAAGTCGGATAAAATCTCGGTTTGCGGCTATCTTATTGATGCAAGTAGTGGTGATCGTTTGCCCTACGCGACTGTTTTGGTAGAACAAAGTGACTCAGGAACCACCACAAATGAAATAGGATATTTTAAATTGGAGGATCTAAGTCCAGACGCTGTTTTGAGGTTACAATATATAGGTTTCTCGGACCGCCTGATTAGCGCGAGTACATACGTAGGGAGTTCTTGCCAAAATATAACATTACAGCCGGAGACCCAAAACTTGGATGAGGTGGTCGTTCTCGGATATCTTACAAAAGGGGTAAATAAGAATGCTGATGGGTCATTTACCATGGTGAGAGAGGATATGGGTATATTTCCGGGTTTGGTAGAACCAGATATTCTTGAAAGCGTACAATTTGCTCCGGGGATTACCAGTTTGGATGAGTCCGCTTCGGGCATTCAAATACGTGGGGGTTCTCCCGACCAAAACCTAATCCTATTTGATGGCATCAAAATGTATAATACGGGTCATTTTTTTGGAATGATTTCCGCTTTCAATCCATACGTAATTGAAACAGCCAAAATATTTAAGGGAGGTGCCAGTCCAGAATATGGAGACCGGATCTCTGGGGTTATCGATATTTCCAGTGGAGAAAAAATTCCAAAAGAAACTAGCGGCGGATTTGGCGTAAACGGAACTCATGGAGATGCATTTATAAGAGCTCATTTGGGAAATACGGTGGGGATTGTTCTTTCAGCCAGACGCTCTTATACCGATATGTTACAAACGCCTACTTTTGATGCTTTGTCTGAAAAAGTATTTCAGAATACCACATTGGTCACCAATACAGATGGACAATTTTTTGATGAGGATGACGATGATGACGATGAACTTATCGGTCGCGAAGATTTTCTGTTTTATGATACCAATGCAAAAGTAATTATTGAACCATCATCAAGTGACCGTATTACAATAAGTGCTTTGTATACCAAAAATGAACTGGACTTTTCGGTACGGGACGATGAAGATGTTATAGCTGATCGGTTTGATATTGAGAACAGAGGGGCAAGCTTCGCATGGCTTGGCTCTACCGGTCATAAATGGCATTATAGTCTTAAAGGGTATTATTCAGGTTTTAATTCCCGATATGAGTATAGTATGTCGGAAGATGGGGAGATAGAAGAGCAAACCCTAAGACAAAATACTGTGGAAGATTTGGGTGCCGATGTAAACCTTTCTTATGATTTTCTTCCACAACATAACCTGTTACTAGGCTATCAATTTTCTAAAACCGACGTGTTCTTTCAACTATTTTATGATGAAGAAGTTAATGATGAAGAGGACGAAGAGGATTTTGAATCCCGGGATTACGATGTAACAAGAAGCGGTATTAACTATTCAAATGCCATATATACAGAATACAACTTTCGATTTGGTAAAAAGGGCTTTCTTAGTTTGGGGGGCAGAGCATCTCATTATTCTGTAGTAAACGACTATTTTATTGAACCCAGAGTAAATATAGAACTTCCTATTTTCCCATTTATTCGTCTAAAAGGAACCTTCGAAAAACGATTTCAGCCTATAAGTCAGTTAGTTGAATTTGAAGATATACAGCTGAGATTAGAAAATAATATTTGGACGCTTTCAGAAGGTACGGATATTCCTGTTTTGGAAAGCAGTCAGTACTCGGGTGGTATATTAATGAATGCGGGAGGCTGGACGTTAGATGTTGATGGGTACCGAAAAAATATCACAGGTTTAACCTCTTTTACCAATGGCTTTATAACAACTCCTACGAATTTGACTACAGGAGAGAGCACCATCTTGGGGGCAGATATCTTGGTAAGAAAGAAATGGAACTTTTACCATATTTGGATAGGATACACCTTTAACGAAGTAGCATACACCTTTCCGGAACTCCAAAGTACGGCCTTTCCCGGAAACAACGACATTACTCACAACCTTCGGCTTGCTAATGCCTACGATGACGCACATTGGCAATTTTCATTAGGATGGAGCTATAGAAC
>JBGTEN010000026.1:0-2725 GCA_041747755.1 Arenibacter sp.
GGAACTTTGTGAAAAAGGGCTTAAAACCTTGGTCTTGGAGCGGGGAAGAATTGTGGAGCATGTAGTCGATTATCCCACCATGAACTTAGATCCGTGGGATATGGAATTGCGGGGCGGACTTACACCTGAGCAAAAGAAGAAACATTATATAAACGCGCGTTCCGGCTGGGTCGGTTTGGATACAGAACATTTCTGGGCAGATGATGAGGCTAATCCGTATACAGAAGTAAAACCCTTTCTCTGGCTTAGAGGACATCAAGTGGGAGGAAAATCGTTGCTGTGGGGAAAACAGACCTACCGCTGGAGCGATTTGGATTTTGAAGCCAATGCAAAAGATGGTAATGGTGTTGATTGGCCAATACGGTATAAGGATATCGAACCTTGGTATACCTATGTGGAAAAATTTGCGGGTATAAGTGGGGAGGCCCTTGGATTACCGCAATTGCCGGATAGTCATTTTCTTCCACCTATGGAGTTGAACTGCGTAGAAAAACACATTAAAGAGCGAATAGAAAAGGACTTTCCCGGGAGAAATATGATTATTGGTAGGGTTGCCCATCTTACGGAGCCCCTCAATGGACGAGGACAATGTCAAAATAGAAACAGATGCAGCAGAGGATGTCCCTATGGGGCTTATTTCAGCAGTAATGCCGTGACCCTTCCTGCAGCGAATGCTACGGGGAATTTAACCATCAGACCATACTCCATTGTACAATCTGTTATTTATGACGAAAAGAAGGGTAAGGCTACCGGTGTTCGAATTATTGATTCGGAAACGAATGAGGACATTGAATTTTCAGCAAAAATCATATTTATAAACGCATCTACCTTAAGTACCACACAGATACTATTAAATTCAACCTCAAATCGATTTGAGAATGGCTTGGGCAATCATAGTGGAGCGTTGGGACATAATCTTATGGACCATACCTATAGAGTGGGTGCCATGGGCAAAGTAGATGGCTTTGATGATAAGTATTATAAAGGCAGAAGACCCAATGGAATTTATATCCCCAGATATGTGAATATCGATGAGAAAACGAAATCAGATAAATTTCTCCGTGGTTTTGGATACCAAGGGGCAGGATTCCGTGGAGGTAATCCCGCAAATATTGAGTCTTTTGGTGCAGATTATAAGGACAGCATATTAAAACCGGGACCTTGGGAATTTTTTATTACAGGTTTTGCTGAATGTTTGCCTTATCATGATAATCAGGTGTATTTAAACAAAGAGGTCTTGGATAAATGGGGACAACCTACCTTATCCATAGATGCCGAGTTTAAAGCCAATGAAAAAGCCCTGAACAAACAAATACAGGAAGATGCTGTGGTAATGCTCGAAAAGGCCGGTCTAAATGATGTTATAGGTTTTGATAATGAACATCCCCCCGGATATGGGGTACATGAAATGGGTACGGCAAGAATGGGACGTGACCCAAAGACATCGGTTTTAAATGGATTCAACCAGATACACAGTGCGAAAAATGTATTTGTTACCGATGGTGCGTGTATGACGTCTTCTTCCTGTGTAAATCCTTCACTTACGTATATGGCTTTGACTGCCAGGGCAGCAGATTATGCAGTTTCTGAATTAAAAAAGAATAATATTTAAAGATTATGGATAGAAGAAGCGCTCTCAAAAAAACAGGTGTTCTGGCAGGTGCAGCAGTGGCTATGCCAACACTATTTTCTATATTTCAAGCGTGCCAATCCGAAACCAGAATCGATTGGCAGCCTGAATTTTTTACCGAAAACGAAGCCAAAACCATTGCATCATTAATTGACACTATCCTTCCAAGAACAGAAACGCCTGGTGCGCTGGATGTTAAGTCAGACATATTTATTGATAAGGTTATTGCCAAAACCTATGATGAAGCGGCACAAGAAAAATTGCGTGCAGATATTGCTGCCTTTAATACGGAATGTGAGAAGAAGTATGGAAAACCTTTCTCTGAATTGAATGCTTCAGACAAGTCCAAGGTGTTGGTAGCTGCCGAAGCGAACTCCGGTAAATTTAGTCCCGGAGTATGGGGTACTGCAGTTGTAAAACAAGAACCTGTAGGTTTTTACCGATCTATGAAATCTATGGCCATTTGGGCCTATTTTACCTCGGAAGAAGTAGGGGAGCAGGTTTTAAATTACGATCCTATCCCCGGAGTTTTTGAACCCTGCATACCAGTTTCCGAAGTTGGCAATCGGTGGAGTCTGTAAATGTGGGATTGCTAATATGAGTTTTAATACAGTATTTATGAAATTTATTTGAGCTTTCTAATTATCTCAATTTTTGCTTCAGAAAACTTTGTAAGTCTTTATTGGAGCCGTAGAGAACTAAAATGTTTCCTTCTTCCAATACATAATCTCCTGAAATTACACCGTGTATTTTAGAAACGGTTTTTGTTTTTCCAAGGATACTTTTTTCTTCAACTTTATTTATAACAGTAAGCGCTAATAGATTATATGTTTTTCTAAAGCCCACTTCACGAACCGTTTTTCCAATATAATCTGTGGGTACCTTAGCTTCGATAATGCTAAAATCATCATTCAGTTCAAAGGAATCCACCACATTACTTAGACATAATTTTTTGGCCCAACGTTCCGCGGTTTCTTCTTCTGGATGCACAATTTCATCCACTCCGATAGCCTGCAGTACTTTTTCGTGTAATGGATTTATGGCTCGACTAATTAATCGTTTTACTTCCAAATTTTTTAGAAGTGCTGTGGTCAT
>JBGTEN010000027.1:0-2050 GCA_041747755.1 Arenibacter sp.
TCTTAAAAGATATTTTAATCATAATTTGTCCTTTGGATTAATAATTTGTTTTTGATCAATGCGTATAGCATTGAAGCCCATTTTCATCTGTCAAAGACCAATGAAATGGACATAAACACAAAAGCCCTTCTTGTTAGAAAGAGAATAGAAAGCTATTCCAATCTGTAAGAAAGGTTATTAAACCAAAGGGGGTGCACGAAGTGGGCTGTCTGAAAGCAGCGTTGCCGAGCGGCAATTAGGTTCTAGAGGAATTAAAAACGGTTGCTCTGTTATTTCAAAGCGAACTAAGTCAAAAACTACCGCAGCAACAGCAACTAACTGTTTGGTCGGAACAATTCTTTCTGTCTGAGTTTGACTGTAGTCGTCTGTTGCTTCTGAAATATGCTCACAGTCCATTGGAGGAAGCAGATGTTCTCCCGGTTGTTGAGCAACCATTCTGTGGATTTCACAAGGACTTGGTCCATCGTGTTCGTGATGGTCGTGTCCGAACGGGTGAGCAATACACATCAATTGCCAAGGAAGAATGGTCATTCCTATTATAAAAAGCAGCAATATGGAATTGAGTTGTCTCACGATTTGCGAAAGTACGATTTTGAGGTGGGAAGGAAAAATTGGCTCTTTGGTATTGCTGAAGGGTTGGCTTTGAGCGTAGGGGCAAAACCAATGTGCCAATTGCGCGTTGGCAGAAAAACAAAAAATGCGGGTGGGGCAAAAATTAAATCTTTGCGTGTCGGCTTGTGTGTCTGTCGATATGTTTTCTCAGTTGTCAAGTTCGTTTTATATTTTCGTCCGTTTCAAATTACCCGTGTCTGTTTTCGGAGACGTTGGGTTGTTTTACATTGCTTACAACGTTAAGCATATGGCTTGGTGGCGGTTTTCGAAGCACTTTCCTCTCTGCCCGCACCAAAGTTAATTAAATGTACAAAATTTTCCTTTACAGCTTAACCCGCCATAAGCTATATGTGGTGTTGGCGTGTCGTTAATTTTCTATCAGGGTAATATCAACCCAAGGATAATAATCCAAATTTATAATCCTACAATCGAGTGAGAATACCTCTGATTTTAATAATTGGTCTTTTGTCCAAAATTGATATGGATGTCCCTCCATGCCATAACTGCAAGTTACTCCCGTGATTCCGTTTGATAATAAGATTTCATTTAATCTCTTATCTTTCTTTATCTCGGAATTTTTATGCAGTTCATTAAGCTCAGGTTTAAAAAAATGAATCATTACTCTCTCCATTAATTCATACATTTTTGCTTTATCAGTAATCCCAATCAAATCAGGTTCTATAGCTCCTAAAGACAGCAGGATATTATTTTCATTCATACCCTGAAATCCTAGTTTGAAATTGACAAAATAAAATCTTAAGTCCTCGTTATCGTTTATTCTATTTCTAGCTAACTCAATCTTTTCATGTCCTTTAAGTCGTTTTGAAAAGTCAAGGCTTTTACCTATGTACATGATTTCAGGTGAGTTATCTAAATTTATATTACATTCTTTTTCAAATGTCTCTGGTTGAAATAAAAATGGCAGTTCTTCTTTTTCTGAAATAATAGCAATGCACTTATCCGTTGATTTGTCTTTATCAATACTTAATTTTACTCCCAAATCTTTTAAATTAATCGAATATCTTCTCGTTTTCTTTCCTCCTAAAATAAATCTAATCTTTAAGATGGTATCGCTGTGGATTTTAGCGTTAGAAATATCAAATAGTAACTTTTTCGTCTTACACAAAAAATAATGCTTTGATTCTTGAATGAAATCAGCCTTCATTAACCCATTTAAATATCCCTTTTCTGGAATATTTCTTACTGGAGTCAAGAACGCCTGTTTTATTGCAAAAGAAAAATAGTTTCCCATTATTGTATGATTAACGTTATCAAGTTGCCGTTTTTAATGCACGCCAACGTTAAGGCTATGATGAGTGGGGCATAGAAAGCACTAAGTTTGCCATCTGCTCCAAGCCACAATAGCCTTAATATTTTTTGTAATAAATTTACACATTGTGGCGGACTTTCCAAGTATCACCAAACTTTCCTGACTGAT
>JBGTEN010000028.1:0-22603 GCA_041747755.1 Arenibacter sp.
GCTGCGATTTTCGGAGCCCCCGTCATGCTTCCCATAGGAAAAGTTTCCTTCAAAATTTCTACAGGATCTCTTCCTTCCGGAATTTGTGCCGTAATTGTCGAAATCATATGATGTACTTGTTTAAACGTGTGTACTTTACAAAGTTGCTCCACCAGCACACTACCTTTGACAGCACTTTTTGAAAGATCATTCCGAACCAAATCCACAATCATTATATTCTCTGAGCGTTCTTTTGGGTCATTTTCCAGGTTTTTCCTATTTGAATTATCTATTGTGGTATCCATATCTCTTTTGGCTGTCCCCTTTATAGGCTGGGAAATAAGTTTTCTACCGGTTTTTTTTAGATAACGCTCAGGAGATGCGGACAGTAGATAATTGGCTCCAAATCTTAAAAAAGTAGAAAAAGGAGCATGAGAAATTTCATTTAAATTACTGTAGACTTTTAGAGGATTTATTTGAATATCTTCTGCATAAAATTCCTGACAAAAATTAGCTTCGTAGATATCGCCCCGGTGAATGTGCGCTAACATTTTATCAATTCTCCTAAAATATTCATCCTTAAATATTCTCATTTTAATTCGGATGGGATTTTGAAGGGGAATTTCAGAATTAAAACTATTTTCTTGAAATTGAAGTTTGGATATATTATTAAAATCGGCTTCTATAGTAATTTTATCAGCGTTGTGGTATATAAAATCTACTTTCTTTCCTTGAATCCGAATTACCTTTTTGGGTTGAAAAAAAAGCAGTTCAGGAAACTGCAGCTGGTCTGGATTGCATGAGGATAAGACTTCCAAATCATTTTTGAGGTCGTAGGTTAAAAAACCAAAAATCCAGTCATTTGTACTATTCCTAAAATGAGATAGTTTATCAAAAGCCCCGGGTGCATTTGTTTTAACAATGCTTAGTGCCTCTACTGCAAGGAGAGCATCAAAAGAACTGTAACTACTTTTATGATTATTGCTATCCAGCCAAACTATTTCCTCATATTGTTGGGACCACTGCAACAGGGATTCTTTAAATCTTAAAATGTCCTGAACAGTAAAAGAAATGATAGTTCGCAAGCTTTTCTCAAATTTTGGTCAGGAATAGTGATAATGCTTCTTGGTGTTCTTTTGCCAATTCTTTATCGGAAATTTTTTCCTCCTTAAAGTTCTCACTAAATAAAGGCAACGAAAAGTTGGAGACGATTTCCGCCCCAAATCTAGGAATTAATTTAGTAAGTACTTCTATTGAGCCTTGTGCGCCCCTTTTTCCGGGGGAAGTGCCCATGAGAAATATTCTTTTCTCCTCCAAAAATTTTCTATCCAACCGTGAAAGCCAATCCAATAAGTTTTTAAAGTAAGCCGAAGGGTTTCCATTGTGCTCATTGGCAGAAATAATTAATCCCTGAGCTTCTTGTATGTAGGTTCTTAATTCTTTAAGTGAATTAGAAAATCCGTTGCTTTTTTCATAATCTTCGCTATACATGGGAAAGGGATAGTTTGTCATATTTATAACCTGTGTAACATACGGATTATGAATCAAACTTGCTGTGTATTTAACTAATTTATAGTTAATTGAGGTTGAAGAGTTGCTTCCGGCGAAGCAAAGTATGTGCGACATAACGAAGTTATTAACAATTTTGAACGAAATTACCTTAAATACGCGTGACTTGCACGCATTTTAATTAATTTTGCACTTCGAAAGATCCAAACGCCCCTTTCGATCAGTATATAGAGCAGAACATTTTTTATGGAGCGCAATACTTATAGACTATACTTTATCGATGCCATCCGTGCTTGGGCTATTTTAATGATGCTGCAAGGGCATTTTGTTGATGGTCTTTTGGACAACGCCTTTAGAGATAATTCGAATATGGCATTCTCTATTTGGAAATATTTTAGAGGTATTACTGCTCCCGTATTCTTTACCGTTTCCGGTTTTATTTTTACTTATCTCTTAGTAAAAGGCGACAAATTAGGTTTGGATAACCCAAGAGTTGAAAAAGGTATTAAACGAGGATTACAATTGCTTTTTATTGGTTACTTGTTGAGACTTAATCTATCAGGTCTTCTTAAAGGGCAAATTTACAATGGATTTTATTTGGTTGATGTTTTGCATTGTATTGGGCTTTCAATTTTGGGAATAATTGGCGTTTATCTTTTAACTATAAAAAGAAACAAGTATCTAATGCCTGCAATATTGGTAGCAATTACTTGTGTATTATTCATTTTTGAACCGCTGTATAAACAATTTTCGCACTCCTATTTGCCACAAGTAATAGCAAATTATTTTACTAAGACCAATGGTTCTGTATTCACTATTTTCCCTTGGTTTGGTTATGCTACTTTTGGAGCCTTCCTTTCTTTGATTTTTACAAAGTTTAAAAACTTTAAGTATTTAAATAGTGCTGCAATCGTTTCATTTACCGCTCTTGGAGTAATCTTAATTTATCTTTCTACAGGATTTTTTATGGCTTTGGCAGACGGCAGCGGATTATCCCTTTTTACCGATGTGTACAATAATAATTACCTTTTTATAAGATTAGGTAATGTGATGATTGTATTTGCCATTTTTATGTTGTTTAATCGTTTGCTAATGAATAGTAAAATGCTGAAAATTGGTCAAAGCACTTTATCTATTTATGTGGCCCATTATATACTATTATATGGCAGTTTTACAGGTTTAGGATTGTATGGCTACATGCACCATTCGTTACCTCCATCAATTGTAATTCCGGGGGCTTTGGCGTTCATGATTGCCAGTACTTTTGCTGCACTACAGTTTGAAAAACACAAGGAAACCATTAAAGGTAATATCGCGCTAGCTTATAAAACTGCTTTGACTGCTGTGGAGCCATGGTATATTTTTACACTTGGCCTTGTTAAAACTAATTTACTAAGAGCTAGACAAATAGTCCTACGGCTATTTGGATTTGCTGAGAATTAGAGAAACGCTCCTCTCTGTTTATTACACTAATTAAATTTTTAACAGTGCATTATATATGCAATGCACGATTATCCGTAGCGGCAAGTGCAGCTTCTTTTACTGCTTCAGCGTAGGTGGGATGTGCATGACTCATTCGCGAAATATCTTCGGCAGAGGCTCTGAATTCCATGGCGGTTACTGCTTCTGTAATTAAATCCGCACAACGAGCTCCTATCATATGTACGCCCAAAACCTCATCAGTTTCTTTGTCGGCAAGGATTTTCACAAAACCATCCAAATCCATACTGGCTCTTGCCCGTCCTAAAGCACGCATTGGAAATTGACCTACTTTGTAGGTAACACCGGCTTGTTTCAATTCTTCTTCGGTTTTACCAACGGCAGCAACTTCAGGCCATGTGTAGACTACTCCCGGAATTAAATTATAGTCGATATGTGGTTTTTGTCCGGCTAGTATTTCTGCTACCAGAGCTCCTTCCTCTTCAGCCTTGTGCGCCAGCATGGCGCCTTTAATGACATCTCCAATAGCATAAATATTGGACACATTGGTTTGTAAATGTTCATTTACGGCAATTCTACCTCTCTCTTCCATCTTCACTCCGGCTGCCTCAAGATTCAATCCTTCAGTGTACGCATTTCTACCCACGGCTACCAAACAATAGTCGCCTTTAAATACCACCTCCTGACCTTTAGAATCATCCGCCTTAACAGTAACTTCTTTTCCTTTGCGCTCAACGGCCTTCACCTTATGCGACAAAGCAAATTGAACTTTTTGCTTCTTAAGTACTTTTGTCAATTCTTTGGACAAAGCAGCATCCATAGTCGGTAGTATACGATCCATAAATTCTATTACGGTTACTTCCGCACCCAAGCGTTTATAAACCTGACCCAATTCTAATCCAATAACACCTCCTCCAATAATCAGTAAATGCTTTGGAATTTCTTTTAATTTCAAAGCCTCTGTTGAGGTAATGACACGTTCCTTATCTATTTTAATAAACGGTAAGGTGCCAGGTTTAGACCCTGTAGCAATAATTATGTTCTTTGCTTCAATGGTCTCCACTTTGCCATCATTCTTTTTAATGTTTACATGAGTAGTATCTTTAAAGCTACCCATACCTTCATAGACAGTTATCTTATTTTTATCCATTAAGAACTTTACTCCATCACAGGTTTGGTCTACAACCGACTGCTTCCTAGCGATCATTTTTTCCAAATTCACCTTCACCTCTCCCGGAATTTCAATTCCATGTTCCTGAAAGTGTTTTACAGCATCCTCATAGTGATGGGAAGAATCCAGCAATGCCTTAGAGGGAATACAGCCTACATTAAGACAGGTTCCCCCAAGTGTGCTATATTTTTCAATTATTGCAGTTTTCATTCCTAACTGCGCACAGCGAATAGCGGCAACATATCCTCCCGGACCCGAACCTATTATGGCTACATCGTATTGACTCATAATCTGAATTTGTAATGATTTTTAATAAATAAGCATTACAAAAGTACAAATGTTTTGCGGTTAGACCATCATCAGGAATGTTGAAAAGCTATTGAAATACCTTGTACTCAAAAATTGGCATTCCCATAAAAAGCAATTTTACCCACCAATAATTTATGCTTTTTTGTAGTCACATAAAATAGAGGTTGTGTTTTTTATTTCACCTATCATAAAAGTACTATTTGCATTGGCAATATGTTGCAATACTGTTAGCTTCGCTATTAAAAATTCCCTATAAGCCTCCATGTCGGCAACATGAACTTTTAACAAATAGTCATAATCCCCGCTAACATGATAACATTCTACCACCTCCGGAAGCCTTAAAACCTCCCTTTCAAACTGCAAAGCAAATTCTTTGGTATGTTGCAGGAGCTTCACCTGACAAAACACCATAAAGTTCTTACCTATTAGTTTTCTATTTACTAATGCAACATACTTTTCAATGGCTCCCACTCGCTCTAAACGCCTGATACGCTCATAAACTGCTGTGGTAGATAGATTTAAGCTGTTGGCATACTCTTTTGTGGTCTTTTTACAGTCTTCCTGCAAAAGAGTTAATAGATCGGAATCAATTTTATCAAACTTCATTTTGCTGCTTATTCCGTTTTATATGTAAAAATCAATTGTTTTTAAACTATAAATCTATATTATTTTATATAAATAGATTTAATATCTAAATTAATAAATATTTATTGATAATAAAACAGTACAACATTATATTTAAAGTTTAAAAAACTAAAATTATGAATTACAAAGCCTCTGAAACCATCCAAGACTTACAATATTTTGGCGAATATGGCGGTGTGAATCCGTCTATTTCCGATTCCTCTACCTATACCTTCCTTTCTGCCAAAACAATGTTTGACACCTTTGAGGGGAATACCGAAGGCTGTTACTTATACAGCAGGCACTCCTCCCCGTCCAATCTCTATTTAGGTGAGGCAATGGCAGCCCTTGAGGGCACTGAAACTGCAAATGTAACCGCAAGCGGTATGGGTGCCATAACTGCAGTGATACTGCAACTATGCAAATCTGGAGATCATATTGTATGTAGTCGCACAATTTACGGTGGCACTTATGCATTTTTGAAAAATTTTTTAAAAAAATTCAATATAACCAGCTCTTTTGTTGATATCACCAATATTGATATCGTTGCTAAAGCAATTACAGAAAAAACTCAAATCATCTATTGCGAATCCGTGAGCAATCCACTATTAGAAGTGGCAGATATCAAGTTTTTAAGCCAACTTGCCAAGAAGCACGAAATACTTTTGGTGGTTGACAATACATTTACACCCTTAATTATTTCTCCTGCGAAATTGGGAGCAGATATCGTTATTCACAGTCTGACCAAATTTATCAATGGCACCAGCGATTGTGTTGCCGGCGCCGTATGTGGAACCACAGCATTTTGTTTGGATTTAAAGGACGTTAACCATGGCGCAGGAATGCTTCTTGGTAGCACGCTAGATAGTTTTAGGGCGGCATCTATTCTGAAAAATATGAGAACACTTCATCTAAGGATAAAAAAACACAGCGAAAATGCACTCTATTTGGCGCAAAAATTTGAAGCAGATGGGATTAAAGTGGTATATCCGGGTTTAGTTTCCCACGCCGGATACCCTTTCATGAAAGAACAGATGAACCCTGAATATGGTTTTGGGGGTATTTTGACGATCGATGTAGGTTCCTTACAAATTGCCAATACCCTTATGGAATTGATGCAAAAAAAGAAGCTGGGCTATCTTGCTGTAAGTCTGGGATTCTACAAAACCCTATTTTGCGCTCCAAGTACTTCAACTTCTTCCGAAATTCCTAAAGAAGAGCAAAACAAAATGGATTTATCAGACGGTTTGATACGATTTTCAATTGGCTTGGACCATAATATTGATTGCACCTACTCGATTATGAAAAAATGTATGATGGAATTAGGAATTATTGATAAAAGGGCGGGTACTTTTTAATACTCCCAAGTTAGATAGGTTTGCAGAACAAAAACGAAAATCGTAATATTACGAATACCAAAACCAAATTTTATGGAAAGCCGTCATGCCGATTCTTCTGAGCCCCAACTGCCAAATATTGTTGAAAACAAAGAATTAAGCCTCTGGGCAGCCATGATTCCGGTTGTGCTTTTAATGTTCATGTTAGCCTACAATATTTTTTGGGCTGGAGGAGAATTTTTCGGTGAATATTCTAATCAGATAATTCTTTTAATTGGTGGGGTAATTGCTGCTCTGGTTGGGTTCTTTCATAAAGTCTACTTAAAAACAATGTTAAGGGAGATTTGGGAAAATCTAAAAAGTGTTTTTGTGCCAATTATGATCTTATTTCTTGTCGGGGCTTTAGCAGGAACATGGTTGGTGAGCGGCATAATTCCTGCAATGGTTTACTATGGTTTACAAGTTTTGAGTCCGTCTATATTTTTACCGGCCTCCGTTATTATTGCAGCAATTATTTCTGTAGCAACAGGAAGTTCATGGACTACTTCCGCCACAGTAGGAATTGCCTTGGTAGGAATTGGGACGGCTTTGGGCATCTCCGGAGGAATGATTGCAGGTGCTGTAATTTCAGGTGCTTATTTCGGAGATAAAATGTCCCCACTTAGCGATACCACAAATTTGGCTCCTGCAATGGCCGGAACAGATTTATTTACCCACATCCGCTACATGGCTTACACTACGGTTCCCACTATATTGATTACCCTTTGTGTTTTTGCCATTTTAAGTTTAACTACCGAAACCGTAGGAACCGCAGATATCAGCGGCCTACTTACCACCATTAAAGAAACCTTTACAATTACTCCTTACCTGTTTATTGTCCCTGCAGTTGTGATACTTTTAATTCTGCTTAAAACAAGACCATTGATAGCCTTAGGTGTTGGCGTAGGTTTAGCTGGCGTCTTCGCTATGATTTTTCAAACACCTCTTCTAGAAAGATTGGAAGTGGATTCCCCTGTTACCGCAATTTTTAATGCCATTTTTACAGATACCACCATTGTAACCGATAATGAAAGATTAAATGATCTATTTAGCTCCGGTGGGATGAAAGGCATGTTATGGACTATTTTTCTAATTTGTTGCGCCATGGTCTTTGGTGGTGCAATGGATGGAATTGGAGCTTTAGCGAAAATAACTAAAGCATTATTGTCTATTGCTACCACCATTTTTGGACTTTTTGCAAGCACCGTCTTAAGTTGTCTGGGACTTAATATTATTGCTAGCGATCAATATCTGGCTATAGTAATTCCCGGGAAGATGTTTAAAAATGCGTATCAAGATAGAGGCCTTGCGCCACAGAATTTAAGCAGAACACTTGAGGATTCCGGTACTGTGACCTCTGTACTTATACCTTGGAATACTTGTGGAGCATACCAATCCGGGGTCTTGGGTGTGGGTGTAGGCGAGTATTTTTTCTATGCTGTTTTTAATTGGTTAAGTCCGTTCATGACACTGTTATTTGCAGCCTTCAGAATTAAATTAAAGCAGTTAACAACCCCTATTACAAATTAATTATAGTGCCAAATAGAATTTTAGCAGGTTCATGAAAATTCATTTCTTAACGGTTAAATAAATCTAAAAAGCCTTATTTCCGGTAGATATTTTCTAATTTCACCGCGAATAAAAAAATATCTGAATGGCTGCAATAACATTAAAGGGAAGTACCATACATACCCTTGGAAATTTACCGCTAGTAGGCACTTATGCGCCAGACTTTAAATTGACAAAAAGCGATTTATCCTTGGTTAGTCTCAATGACTATAAAGGAAGTAGATTAATTTTAAATATTTTTCCAAGCATTGATACCGGTACTTGCGCCAAATCTGTTCGAAAATTTAACGAAGAAGCTTCAAAATTGGATAACACAAAAGTGCTATGCATTTCTAAAGATTTACCATTTGCACAAACTCGTTTTTGCGGGGCAGAAGGCATTGTTAATGTAGAAATGTTATCCGATTTTAGGGATGGGAATTTTGGAAAAAGTTATAATTTAGATTTTACTGATGGTCCTTTACAAGGGCTACATTCCAGAGCTGTTCTTGTTTTAAATTCTGAAGGGAAAGTAATTTATGCGGAACAGGTTCCTGAGATTGTGGATGAGCCCAATTATAACGCAGCCATGGAAGCCTTACAAGATGTCTAAAGAGAGTTTTATTCGTAATAGGGTAAAAGGCATTAAGTACGCTTTAAGAGGGGCGCTATTGCTGATACGTACTGAGGCTAGTATAAAAGCCCAAGTTGTAATTGCGCTTTTGATTACTGCAGCGGGCTTCTATTATGAAATTACCAGGATTGAATGGATGATACAAATCTTTGCCATTGCAATTGTTTTGGGAATAGAAGGTTTAAATACGGCAGTAGAAAAACTGGCTGATTTTGTGCAGCCCGAATTTGATAAAAAAATAGGTTTTATAAAAGATATTTCGGCTGGAGCAGTAATGCTCGTATCAATTGCTGCTGTTCTAGTTGGACTGTTAATTTATTTTCCAAGAATTTTTTGAGAGTAGTAACTCTTCCCCTTCATAAGTAAATTTGTATTTTAGCCCCATGAATAGCTATTTTAATGACAAAAAAGGGAAGTAAATCAAAGCCGACAACCTCTAAAAAAGGCTTTTCTTTAAAATTATCTAAGAAAAATAAAATAATACTGGGAGGCTTACTTATGCTTTTTAGTATTGCTCTTTTCTTTTCATTCATTTCCTTTTATTTTACCTGGCAGGACGATCAAAGTTTATTGACAGAGTTTGCTAATCGTAATGAACAAGCCAATAATCTGCTAAACAAATTTGGAGCCGGAGTTAGTCATTTTATAGTATATCGCGGCTTTGGATTGGCATCATTAATATTTACATTTTTACTTTTCTTTACCGGTTTGTACCTCTTTTTAAGTTTGGAAAAAAAGGGATTAGCACGAAAGTGGGTTTGGGGACTTTTATTCATTATTTGGATTTCCATTGCTCTTGGTTTTTTTGCTCAGGAAAGACCTCTTTTGGGGGGATTGGTAGGTTATGAAATGAATGATTTTTTACAAGATTATACCGGGAAAATCGGGGTTTTTCTCTTATTACTCTTTGGTTTAATTATTATTCTGGTTAGACTTTTTGATGTCAACCCTGACCATGCAGTGGCCTACATTAATGGAAAAAGAAAATCAATAGTTTCCGATTTCAAAAATCCTATGGGTAACGAAACGGAAGATTTTGCAGCTGAAGTTGAAGATGAAGCCCCAATAATTATAGATACATACACGCATAAGAAGGATATCCCTCCCTTAAAAGGTAATGTAAATTTAGATCTTGAAATAGACAATCCGGTACAGGAAAATAGTCCTATTACCATGGAGGTGGAAAAAATTAAAGAGGAGAAGGAGGAGAAGGACAATTTATCTGAACAACTGGTTGCCGATTTTGGGGAGTTTGACCCTACGCTTGAATTGGGAAGTTATAAGTTCCCCACAATTGAATTGTTAGACCAGCATGGCGCGGGAGGTGGTATCACCATTAATCAGGAAGAACTGGAAGAAAACAAAAATAAGATTGTAGAAACCTTAAAAAATTACAAAATTGGTATTGCCCAAATTAAGGCGACTATCGGCCCAACGGTAACCTTGTATGAAATTGTACCTGACGCGGGAATCCGTATTTCTAAAATAAAGAATTTGGAAGATGATATTGCCTTATCTCTTGCCGCCTTGGGCATACGAATTATTGCTCCTATTCCGGGTAAAGGAACTATTGGTATTGAGGTACCTAACAAGAATGCAACAATTGTATCCATGCGTTCCGTAATTGCCTCAAGCAAATTTCAGAAAGCGGAAATGCAACTACCTATTGCCTTCGGAAAGACTATTAGCAATGAAACCTTCGTAGTAGATTTGGCAAAAATGCCGCATTTACTAATGGCAGGGGCTACGGGTCAAGGTAAATCTGTAGGCTTAAATGCCATTTTGGCTTCTCTACTCTATAAAAAACATCCTGCAGAAGTAAAATTTGTGCTGATTGATCCCAAAAAAGTGGAATTGACCCTCTTCAATAAAATTGAAAGGCATTTCTTGGCAAAATTACCGGATACTGATGAAGCTATTATAACAGACAACACCAAGGTAATTCACACATTGAATTCACTGTGCATAGAAATGGACAATCGCTATGAATTGTTGAAACTAGCTATGGTCAGAAACATTAAGGAGTACAACGAAAAATTTAAAGCCAGAAAACTTAACCCTAATGACGGACATACCTATCTCCCATATATCGTGGTTGTAATAGATGAGTTTGCAGATTTGATAATGACCGCCGGGAAAGAAGTGGAAACACCAATCGCAAGATTAGCTCAATTAGCGAGAGCAATTGGTATACACCTGGTAATCGCTACCCAAAGACCTTCTGTGAATGTGATTACCGGTATTATCAAGGCTAATTTTCCTGCCCGAATCGCTTTTAGAGTTACCTCTAAAATAGATTCTAGAACTATTTTAGATACACAGGGAGCAGACCAGTTAATTGGTCGTGGGGATATGTTATTTACACAGGGAAATGATCTTACACGAGTACAATGTGCCTTTGTTGACACCCCTGAAATTGCTAAAATAACAGAATATATTGGTTCGCAACGGGCCTATCCTCAAGCACATTTACTTCCAGAATATGTGGGAGAGGAGTCTGGCACAAGTATTGATTACGATATCTCCGAAAGAGATGCTATGTTCAGAGAAGCTGCGGAGGTAATTGTAATTGCTCAACAAGGTTCCGCCTCCCTAATTCAGCGCAAGTTGAAGTTAGGTTATAACAGAGCCGGTAGAATAATTGACCAGTTGGAGGCGGCCGGAATTGTAGGTCCATTTGAAGGAAGTAAGGCCAGACAGGTTTTATTTTCAGATATTAACGCGCTTCATCATTTTTTAAATAACGAAATTAACTCCTAGTGATCATGAAAAAAATATTCTTTATAGCTTTTGTATTAACTATAACAGTTGGAAGCGCACAAAATTCTACTAAAGCCAAAGCTTTATTGGATGAAGTATACAATAAGGTGAAAGGATATGACAATATTTTTGTTGATTTTAAGTATACACTTCAGAACACGGAGGCTAATATAAATCAGGAAACTCGGGGAGATGTAACTATGCAAGGAGACAAATATCTCTTTAACTATCTTGGTTCCAAACAGCTATATGATGGAAAAAAAGTCTACACCATAGTACCTGAAAACGAAGAGGTTACCATTGAAAATAAATCAGATGATGCAAATACAATCACCCCTTCTAAAATGTTGACATTTTACAAACAAGGGCACACTTATGAATGGGATATTCTTCAAAACATTCAGGGAAGAAAAATACAGTTCGTAAAACTTATCCCCATAGATAGCAAATCGGAAATTAAGTCCATTTTGCTCGGAATCGATGCCGAAACCAAGCACATCTACAAACTTATTGAAACCGGTAAAAACGGAACCAACACAACTATCACTGTTAATTCTTTTAAAACAGACCAGCCCTTATCAAAAACCTTATTTACCTTTGATGAGAATAAGTACAAAAAGGAAGGTTACTACATTGTAAGAAATTAATAAATTGGGGATTTTAGATCGTTATATATTATCAAGATTTCTCTTTAATTTTTTCAGTTCGTTTTTAATATTGATGCTCATCTTTATTTTTCAAACGATCTGGTTGTTTATTGATGATTTGGCCGGTAAAGGGTTGGACATTGTCATCATTGGTAAGTTTCTATTCTATATTATGCCAAACCTTACTGAAAAGGTGCTACCCTTAACTGTGCTGCTATCCTCCATACTTACTTTCGGTACTTTTGCAGAAAACTATGAATTCGCCGCCATGAAAGCCTCCGGGATTTCTTTGCAGCGTGCTATGGTAAGTCTTATTGTTTTTGTAACCTTCTTGGGTGGTGTAACTTTCTATTTCGCAGATAGTGTTATCCCTGCTTCGGAACAAAAAATATACAATTTAAGGCGGAATATTGCACAAATAAAGCCAGCTGTGGCTATTGCAGAAGGTGTTTTTAGTGATTTTGAAGGAACAGGGATGAACATAAAAGTAGATAAAAAATTCGGTGAGAATGATCGATTTCTTCAAAATGTAATCATCCACAAGAAATCAAAAACCTTCATGAATAACACCGTCATTAAAGCAGAAACTGGAGAGCTTGTAAGTAGCGAAGATTCGGATATTTTGTCTTTAGTGCTCAAAGACGGCCACTATTATGAAGATTACAGAGCTCAGGATAACAAAGAAAACCTAAAATTTCCTTTTGCCAAATCTGATTTTGAAGTTTACGTGATGAACATGGATTTTTCATCTTTAAATGATATCGATTTGGAAGAGGAAAGAGAAGTAAATACAGATAAAATGAAAAATGTCTCCCGACTGATTAAGGACATTGATTCTTTACAAAAGGACAATCGGGAGGTAGTAATCGCCTTTTCAAAAAACATATCTAACAGAATGGGTGCCTTTTTACCCGAAATACCAATAGATTCTGCCACACTTAAAGTAAAACCCAAAATTAAAGATTCTATTTCCATTGTTCAACCCATTGAAAAAGAACTAACAACCAAAATAACAGATATCATAATCCCTGATTTATATCCTGAATGGCAAAAAATACAAATCTACACTGCGGCTAAAAATTCTGCGGTAAGCATTTTAAATACTATAGAAGGCAAAAAGGAAGAGATCCAAAAAAGGTATAAAATTTATAACATGCATATTCTTTCATTACATAAGAAATATGCATTGGCACTCTCGTGCATTATCCTGTTTTTTGTTGGGGCACCGCTGGGAGCTATTATTCGGAAAGGGGGGTTAGGGCTACCTATGATTATTGCCATTATTTTGTTCCTTACCTACTATTTTATTGGTGTTTTTGCGGGCAATTATGCCAAAGAAGGGAACATTCACCCCATTTTTGGAGCATGGTTATCCACTATAATAATGTTACCTTTGGGCGTTATTTTAACCAAAAGAGCTACTGCGGACAAAGGCTTGATGAGTTTTGGAAATATTTTTGACTACGTTAAAGTCTTTTTTGAAAAGAAATTGAAGATTTTTAGAAAATGAAACCTGTAATGGACCATATTGTGAAGCTTAATACTGTAGTCGAGGCTATTGAAGATATTCGTAACGGAAAAGTTATTATTGTTGTTGATGATGAAAACCGGGAAAATGAAGGGGATTTTATAGCCGCTGCCGAGAAGGTTACCCCGGAGATGATCAACTTCATGGCCAAACATGGTCGGGGACTTATTTGTGCACCAATTTCCGAAGACTTATGCGACAAATTAGGCCTAGACATGATGGTACAAAACAATACTGTTTTGCATCAAACGCAGTTTACCGTTTCTGTAGATTTAATAGGGCATGGGTGTACCACGGGCATATCGGTTCATGACCGTTCTAAAACTATTTTAGCTTTAGTGGATGAAAATACCAAACCGCATGATTTAGGAAGACCGGGTCATGTATTTCCTTTAAAAGCCAAAAATGGTGGTGTTTTACGTCGTACCGGACATACAGAAGCTGCCATAGATCTCGCCCGATTGGCCGGTTTTAAGGCAGCGGGTATTTTGGTAGAAATACTAAACGAAGACGGGACAATGGCGCGTTTACCGGAACTTATTGAAATAGGCAAGAAATTCGGTTTAAAAATTATTTCTATTGAAGATCTTATCGCCTACCGTATGGATCATGACTCCCTAATTGAGAAAAAAGAGGATTTTGATATTGAAACACGCTTCGGTAAATTTAGATTAAGAGCTTATAAACAAACCACAAACAATCAAGTGCATATTTCCTTGACAAAAGGAGATTGGCAAGCAGATGAACCTATTCTAACAAGAATTAACTCCACTTTGGTAAACAATGATATTTTAGGAACATTAACCAATAATCCGGATAAGAAATTGGAGGATATGTTCAATGCTATTAATGCTGAAGGAAAAGGTGCCTTTGTTTTTATCAATCAGGAATTCGAATCCATGAACTTATTGGGGAGACTTTCAGAATTGAAGGCGCTGCAGCAGAGAGGTGTTTTTAAAGCTCCAAAAATTGATATGGATACCAAAGATTTTGGCGTGGGTGCTCAAATTTTGCATGATATGAATATTTCCAAAATACGATTGCTAACCAATTCTACGCATACCAAAAGGGTAGGTATTGTTGGCTATGGCCTAGAAATTGTGGATTATGTAACGTATTAGTTTAGGTAAACTTTTGTATAATTTGTAACATCGTCGCGGCCCTTTTTTCCACCTCTTCTCTGGTCCAGCTTAGCTTAATCAAACAAGAAATAGTGCGGCTAATCCAATAATCAGACTTTGAGAAATCGGACAAATAGTAATTAGGAAGTCCATCATAAATTTGATTGGAAAAGTATCCCATTCCCTTCAAATCCTTCAAATGTTGCCATTGCCTGTGGTAATGCCAGTTGTTATCAAACCAATAAAAACAAGAGTCAACTCCTGCCTCGCCAAAGGCTACATGAACTTTCTTGGTTATCTCCTCTGAGGGCAAAAAGAAATTCAGAAAGGAATAATTTTCAACACCATCTTTAGGCACCCTTCTAAAGCTAACTGCTTTTTCCCTTCCTATTGCTCTTTTGAATATGTTGTAATTGGTCTTTTGAATAGCTAGAAATTCATCCAAACGCTTTATTTGAGCTAATCCAACAGCAGCATGTAATTCTGAAATACGATAGTTAAATCCCAAAATCGGATGCTGTTCGGCACCTCTATTATTACCTATATGATCATGCCCATGATCCGAAAATTGATCTGCATTTTTATAAAATAGCTCATTATTGGTAATTAGTGCACCTCCTTCACCGCAAGTTATTGTCTTCACATAATCAAAAGAAAAACAACCTATATCACCATAGCTTCCCAAGGGTTTCCCTTGGAAACTACCACCAATAGCCTGACAAGCGTCTTCAATTAAAAAGATATTATGCTTTCTACAAATGGCCTTTAGAGGCTCCAAATCTGCCATTGAACCGCACATATGCACAGGCATAATTACTTTAGTTCTTTTTGTAATTGCCTTTTTCACGGCAGCCGAATCTAAGCCCAAGGTATCATCAACATCTACCAGTATGGGTACTGCACCAGCGGCTAAAACCGCCTCAAAACTGGCTACAAATGTGAATGTAGGTAGTATAACTTCATCCCCCGCTCCTACTTTGGCAACAGATAACGCCACCGTTAATGCAGCTGTACCGCTGCTTACCAATAAGGCATGGCTGACCTCCATTCGCTTAGCTAAAGCTGCCTCCAGTTCCAGGGCTTTCCAATTACCATTACGTGCGGCATCAAAACCGTAACGCATTAAGACACCAGAGGCCATTACATCTTGAACCTCTGCTCTCTCTTTGGGGCCAAAAAGCTCAAATCCGGGCATCCTTATTGTTGTGTTTGTTATGTTCCTAGGTTAATGCACTAATTCAATGCACGGACTAAGACCACAATTTAATATATTTCAATGATACTATCCTCTATATTTTTTCTAACCTTCTTAAAATCAGAAAACATATCGTCCTCTGCCCTATATCCAATTGGCAGCACCAAAACAGATTCAAGTCCCTTATAAGTCAACCCAAGAAAATCGTCATAAGCACTTGGAACAAAACCTTCCATGGGGCAGGAGTCTATTTCTTCAATAGCGCAAATGGTCATAAGCGTACCAAGGGCCAAGTAAGCTTGCCTGATAGCCCATTGTGCAATCTCTTCCTCTTTCATCTTTGAAAAATTGTGTACGAGAGCTTCCTTAAAAGGCCGCAGTATGGTTTCATCAGTTCCTCTAATTTGTCTTACTCTTTCAAAATAATTGGTGATGTAAGATCTATCAATGTTCTTTTCAATACAAATGATTAATATGTGAGAGGCTTGTGCCACTTGAGCTTGATTATAGGTAAAGGGAACCAATTGTTGTTGAAGTACCTTATTGTGCAATACAATCATTTTTATAGGTTGGAGTCCGTAAGAGGTGGCAGTGAGATTAAATGCCTTTTTCAACTTCTCAATTTTTGCTTTTGAAACTACTCTTTCTGAATCAAATTTCTTGACGGCATAACGCCATTCTAACTTTTTTATGCTGTTTGGCATTTCTTATTTAATTAAAAAACCATAATTTGACTGACATGGCTGTGATAACCACAATCATAAGAATTTTTACAATTCCATCGCCTTTATCTACGGACCACCTGCTAGTCAGCCATCCACCTAAAGCTTGTCCGGAAGCCAAAGTTAACCCAATTTCCCAATTTAGTTTCCCACTTAAACCAAAAAAAATAACAGCAGCACAAGTATAGGCAAACATAACAACCGCTTTAATTACATTGGACTTCATTAAGGTTAATCTATTTATAGAAGATAGTGCCATTAGCATAAAAATGCCGGTACCCGCCTGAATAAACCCCCCGTATATGCCGATGAAAAAGAACGCCACGGCTCCCCATATACTATATTTTCCAGAGATGCGCTCCGTTATTCCGGTAAGTGCGATTTTAGGTTGAAAAATCATAAGCAAAACCATGGCAAACATGACACCTGCCAAAATTCTATTAAAGAGTTGTTCTTCTATATCTACTGCTAGTTTAGAGCCGATTAAAGTACCTACAATTGCAGTACCACTTAAAAACCAAATGAACCGCGAACTTACTTCCATTCCCTTGCTCTTATACCCCGCTACATTGGCAACACCTTGTACCAAAACTGCAATTCTATTAGTGCCATTGGCCACACTGGGAGGAAGTCCCATGAAAATTAAGATAGGTAGTGAAATTAAGGAACCGCCGCCTGCAAGGGTATTTAAAATACCGGCAAAAAGTCCCACTAGGACTAAAATTATGTAATAATACCATTCTGTCATGGGCGTAAAAATAAGGGCATTTCAGAAATAAACACTGATTTAAGAATAAATAAACCGAAAACCTTTTAAAGAATGAAAAGGCTTATTATCTTTGCACCCGCCTTTGCATCCTAGGGATGCTTCGGCAGGCGGGCCCGCTAAATATATTGAAGTAATGGCAGAGTGGTCGTCCCGATATCCATCGGGAGCGGCAGTATGAAAACCGTAACTTCAAATTTTAATGGAGAAATGGCAGTCCCGATAGCTATCGGGAGGTCGATTGTGGTAAAACGCACTCCGAAACATAATGGAGAAATGGCAGAGTGGTCGATTGCGGCAGTCTTGAAAACTGTTGAGGGTCACACCTCCGGGGGTTCGAATCCCTCTTTCTCCGCCAGGGAATGACCAAATTCCACCAAAAGCCCGTAAATATTATGTTTACGGGCTTTTTACATTTTATAAGAAACCAAATAATACCAAAAAATAGTAAATAAAAGGTGAGTGATTCGGTGAGTATTTTTTACAAAAAAATTACTCACCGAATTTTTTATATATAACTGATTACCAATATATAAAGTTGCTTTTTACAAAAACTTGTTTTATCTTTAAAATAAGAATTTTTAGTAAAAAAATTACTCACCTCGAATGAACTCATTATCCATCTTATTTTACCCAAAAGGAAATGATATCGATAAAAACGGTAAAGTGCCACTATATGCGCGAATTACCGTAGATGGAGCAAGAAGTGAATTAAGTATTCAAAGAAAAATTGACCCTTCAAAATGGAATTCTGAATCAGGTAGTTTAAAAGGAACATCAGCCGAAACCAAAGATTTTAATCGATTCATAGATACCGTAAAACATAAAATTTATAAAATTTACGATAGCATATTAGAAAATAGTAAAACAGTAACACCAAATGCAATTAAGAACATGTACTTGGGAAAAACCCAAAAAAATAAGATGTTACTTGAAGTTTTCCAAAATCATAATATCCAAGTTGAAAAATTAATCGGCAAGGACTTCGCTCCCGGAACATTAGAACGTTATAAAACGGCAAAGAAACATGTTGAGGATTACATTAACTTAGAGTATAAAGTCCAAGATATTTCAATCAATGATGTTGACCATCAATTTATTAATGGATTCGAATACTATTTAAAAACAAAACGCAATTGCTCCCATAACACGACAATAAAGTATATCACTAATTTTAAAAAAATAATTAGGATTGCATTTGCAAATGATTGGATCAAGAAGGATCCATTCATAAACTGGAAAGCGAGATTAAAAATTGTGGACCGCGAAATTCTCACACAAGAGGAAATCCAGATTATAGTTGAAAAATATCTTCATACAGAAAGATTAGATCAAGTAAAAGATATTTTTCTTTTTTGCTGCTTTACCGGGTTGGCATACGCGGATGTTAAGAAATTATCTGAAAATGATATTGTTGTGGGTATTGATGGGCATAAATGGATTAAGATAAAAAGATCTAAAACGGATACAAGAAGTAGTATTCCGATTCTTCCAACAGCTGCAGCAATAATTGATAAATATTATCTACACCCTAATAAGAATAATAGACTTCTGCCTGTTTTAAGTAATCAAAAAATGAATGCTTATTTAAAGGAAATTGCTGATTTATGTAATATTTCAAAAAACCTTACCTCGCATTTGGCGCGACATACCTTTGCAACAACAGTGACTTTATCTAATGGTGTTCCCATAGAATCTGTCAGCAAAATGCTAGGTCATAAATCACTCCGAACTACTCAGCACTATGCTAAGATATTAGATAGAAAAGTTAGTGATGACATGAACAGTTTGAGACTTAAAATAAAACATTTTTCAGCTGATGAATTGCGTCAAAAAAAATCACAAGAAAAATAAAATACTTATTTGCTTTTGATAGGCAACAATGGAAAATTTCAATTTAAGAAATTAAACCACAACCCTCCTTAACTGATTTAACAACCTTTCAATCAACCGCAGATCTTCGGTTATATTTTCTATCGTTCCGGTTATTCTTTGATACCAGCGGATACCCTTCTCTCGGAAGTATAATACAAGCTCCTACTATAAATTATTATGATTGCTAAAACACCTCTATAGACGTAATTTTCTAAGCCCGCTGGATGCTAAGACATTCTAGCATTTTATCCAATCTTAACTAGACATCATCAAAAACGGCCTTAATTGAGTTGATCTATGCCTTGCACTATGCCAAGGTTATAAACGATGGCCAAGCAGATCTTCAACAAATAGCGGTCACGTTGCATCACTTATTCAATTTTGAATTAGGGGACATTTACAAAACATTTGGTGAAATCAAAACCAGAAAAAAAAGCAGGACCAAGTTCTTGGACCACCTCTCTCTAGGGTTGATAACTCAACTAGATCAAGAAGTTCTGTAAACCAATTGCCATAAATTTAATCTACATCAAATGTTAAAAAATGACCGTACTCGGGGAACCTCCGGTGTTTTATGAAATTTTATGCTTTTTGAACTCCAAGTCCTTACATATTCTCCCTTTAGCATTTAATTACCCCTTAAAACTGCTCAAAAAGTGATAAAATTAAGGATGTTAAATTTTGACCGGACCTCCGGTCATCTCCTGACTTTTATTGCAGGAAATCCCCCAGTTTTGTTCCAGAAAGTCAAATCATGATTGGAGCCATCATGCTAAAAAAGAAGAACCAATGGTGGCTCCTTTCTTTAAAACTAGAATTATGCCAGCACGTACAATTACCACAGATGATCTTCACGAGTTTAAATTGGAGCTACTTGAGGATATCCGAAAACTACTCTCTGACCCATTAAAAGGCAGTGCAAAAAAATATTTGAAATCAGGTGAAGTAATGAAGTTACTTCAAATAAGCCAAAGCTCATTGCAGACCTTGCGCATCAATGGAACACTTCCCTATACCAAAATGGGCAGTACCCTTTACTATGATGTGGACGATATCCATGGGATAATGCAACAAAACAAAGTCCAACATTCTTATTGATTACCATATGAATTACATAAAACATCTTAATGCAGTATTTGTAAACTTTGTTAAAGACCCTCGCTTAAATCCAACCCATATCAGTCTTTACAGTGCACTCTTTCAATATTGGAATATTCAGAATTTTCCGGACAGAATGTATATCAACCGGGACTATATCATGCAAATGAGCAAGATTGGATCCATGGCCACGTACCACCGCTGTTTAAAAAATCTTCATGATTGGAAATACCTATTGTATATGCCTTCTCATAACCCGTATCAGGGGAGTCAGGTTAGGATGCTCAAATTTGGTACAAGTTCTAAACAAGAGCTAAAAGAGTTTGAAACAAGTACTGAACAAGCATTAGTATCTAATATAAACTTAAATAAACCTATAAAAAACGAAAATAAACAAGACACACACCCAAAGGAATATGAAGTTGAATTTTTTTTTAAATCAAAAAATTGGTCTGCTATTGAAGGAAAAAAATTCTTTCACCATTATACAAGTTTGAACTGGACGCTAAACGGTTCAACCGCTATTGGGAACTGGCAGGCCTTGGCAGAAAAATGGATGATTAATGGCATTCAGGTTAATGAGCCGAAAACCATAAAGCCCATAAAAGACAATCTCAGAACCGTAAAAAACAAGGATTATGGAAAACCCCTCTAAAATTGAAGAAGGCGGAGTCGTATACACACTTGCTGATATAAGCAATGGAAAGTTGATTTACAACTTTCCTAGAATAGTGAGCTATTTGGATGTTAAAGGCAAAAAAGTCTTTGGCCCCGATTTTAAAATACATGCTGATGACCATAAAATTCTTCTAAAATTAGCCAATTACTTTATCCGGGATGAAGAACAGTGCCAGGAATGCGGCATTGATATCAACAAAGGAATATTGCTCAGTGGCCCGGTTGGCTGCGGGAAAACAAGCTTTATGCGCCTACTGCGCCATATTGTGCCCCACCAACGGCCGTATGAAGTTATCCCTAGCAGAAACATTGCCTTTGCGTTTAACCATCTTGGATTTAAGGTTATTGAAGATTACGGCCAAAATGGTTCCTACTGTTTTGATGATCTCGGAGTGGAACCCACCGGTAGGTTTTATGGCAAGGATTGTAACGTAATGGGGGAAATTCTGATTTCACGGCACGATTTATTTATTAAGCATAAAGTAAAAACGCATGCCACAACTAACCTTAATGCCGAAGAACTGGAGGATCTTTATGGTAACCGCGTACGGAGTCGTATGCGGGAACTATTTAATTTGGTAGCTTTTGAATCAAATACCAAAGACAAAAGAACGTGAACAACATCTGATGAAAGTTTAGATATTACGAGCAACTATTATGATTTTATCCATGCGGACAAACTCAGCAAGAATATTGATGCAATTGAATACGGTTATGTAAATTAGGATTGCAGTATTGATTTTTTAATAGATTCCAATTGTTCTTCGCTAAGGTTCAATCTATAATATGCCTTCCCAAAATTGTTTCTTACAATGACAGTGTTTTCTAACATTATTTTGATTCTGTCTTTGTGCGAGCTCACTTCCTTTTTCAATTCGAGGTTTTCCATTCGCAATTTGATAGCTTGTAATTTAGGATCCTCCGCAATGGCATCTTTGCTTGCTTCCGGTTTTCGTTCCAACCACAATTCTTGTTTGGGTAATGGGACCTCCTCAAACAGCAATTGCATCATCGCAAGGATCGGTTTAGTTTGTGTCTTTTCTATATTTTTAATGATGGACACAAGACCATTTACCCGCTTTTTTATCAGGTACTCTAGCGTCTGGATTTTTGGACCCAAAGACTCATTAGGAGATACGCCATTGTCTTCGAAAAATTCGAGCATCATCAATAAAGTTTCAGACTGAGTCTTGGACATTGATCTGCTATATTGACGAAACTTTACTACTACAGTACTTTGTAAACTGACACTCTCGTACTGATCTTTTCTTGTTTTTTCTTTCATTTTCCGTGAAAAAATTGCCGTTTTTATTGGGCTGACAGCGTTTTTCCGTGAAAAGTCCGCCCAAAACGTGATTTTTAATATTTCTAGTTAAAGCATAAAATATTGATTATCAATATTTTATAACAAAAATGAAAAACCGTAACCCCGCTCTGCGGGTTACCCTCTTGCTATTCCCCAATTTACGTCTGCCAGAGGCAGACAAAAATTTCATACAACCAGGCGTTGCCCTGTTGCTTTTTTTGGAACCAAAGATTCCATATCTGTTGTTTTGTGATGGGTATCGTTTTCAGCGAAAGTCAAATAATAGGAAAACAATACAAATAAAATGTGCTGCGTAT
>JBGTEN010000029.1:0-4241 GCA_041747755.1 Arenibacter sp.
TGAAGAATTGAAGAAGAATCCAAAAGGCAATGCGCATGCTATTCCAATGTATGAAGAGATGGTAGTAGGTCAGCGCGCACAATTGGCAGAATTTGATGACCCAACACCGAACTTAACAAAATGGAAGCAGAAATTTCCTGAAGATCCCGCTGTAGCGGTAAAAAATAGACTGGAGGCGTATTTAAAATTGGTTTCTAAGGTTGACTTTAATGCAAAGCTTACAGAACCGGATAAATACAAAATCAGAAAGTTTGTTAACCCGGATTATGAGTCGAAAAGCGATGAATGGAAAGCGACTTACAGGGCCGGAAAAGAAGTGAATGATGTGGCAAAAGCTTTTGTGCAAGACTGGTTAAAAGGGGAAATTATCGCTGCCAATAGGATAAAAATGCCACAAGAGACGGGGAATAGCGGAAATTCAGTAACAAAGAATTTGGTCGGAAAGAAAAGTGCCGATTCTTCAGCTCATTCGGAAAGTACTGAAGAACCAGTTAAAGAAAAGAAATCCTTACTTGGAAAGTTAAAAGATAAGGCCAAAGAAATTTTGGAATAGCTTTCATATAAATATTCAGAAAAAGAACCGCTTAGCATCATTTTGTAAGCGGTTCTTTGCTATTAGTTAATACTATATTCTCTTATTTTTTCGACAGCACTGTAAAGTACTTATAAAAATAGGGGATGGTCTCAATGCCTTTTAAGTAATTCCAAATTCCAAAATGTTCGTTGGGGGAGTGAATGGAATCACTGTCCAACCCAAATCCCATAAGAATGGTTTTACTATTCAGTTCCTTTTCAAAAAGAGCAACGATAGGGATGCTTCCCCCACTGCGCTGCGGAATCGGTTTTTTACCAAAGGTGGTCTCATAGGCTTTTTCGGCTGCTAAGTATCCAATAGTATCAATTGGTGTCACATAGGCTTGTCCGCCATGGTGAGGGGTAACCTTTACTTTTACCCCCTTGGGAGCGATGCTTTCAAAATGAGTTTTAAAAAGCCGGGTAATGTCCAGCCAATCCTGATTCGGGACCAGTCGCATAGAAATTTTAGCATAGGCCTTACTAGCAATGACTGTTTTGGCGCCTTCTCCGATATAACCACCCCAAATGCCATTTACATCCAAGGCGGGGCGGATACTGTTTCGCTCATTGGTGGTATACCCCTTTTCACCGTAAACCGATTCAATATCAAGGGCCTTTTGATAAGCGTTTATATCAAATGGTGCTTCGGCCATTTTTTCACGTTCTTCCTTACTCAGTGCTGCGACGGTATTATAGAACCCCGGAATGGTAATATGGTTATTTTCATCATGAAGAGAAGCAATCATTTTAGTGAGTACATTAATAGGATTGGCTACAGCGCCGCCGTACAGTCCGGAGTGCAGGTCGCGGTTAGGTCCGGTTACTTCTACTTCCACATAGCTTAGTCCTCTTAAACCGGTAGTAATTGAGGGCACGTCTTTGGCGATCATTCCAGTATCGGAAATCAGAATGATGTCATTGGCTAACTTGGCTTTATTTTGGGCGACAAAGGTTGCCAGACTTTTGCTGCCTACCTCTTCTTCGCCTTCAATCATAAACTTTACATTGCAGGGCAATTGCTCAGTACGCACCATAAATTCCAATGCCTTGACATGCATATAAAATTGTCCTTTGTCATCACAGGCGCCACGTGCAAAAATCGCTCCCTCAGGATGTATTTCCGTATTCTTTATTACCGGTTCAAAAGGGGGCGAATTCCAAAGGTCAAGTGGATCGGGTGGTTGCACATCGTAATGTCCATATACAAGAATTGTGGGAAGGGATGTATCGATTATTTTTTCTCCGTAAACTATCGGATAGCCCTCAGTTTCACAAATTTCGACTAAGTCGCATCCACTTTCCAAAAGGGAATTTTTAACGGCTTCCGCAGTACGTAAAACATCTTCCAAATAAACGGGATCGGCGCTAACGGAGGGGATTTTTAAAAGTTCCATTAGTTCCAGGATAAATCTGTCTTTATTAGCCTGTATGTAATCTAAGCCGTTGTCCATATAATAGCCATTGTTTGCGTTAAAATTACAAAATCAACTTTTTATAGACGAAGTATTTCAAAATTGAATTTTTGCTCTATATTTGCAACCCGAATTGTATTGCAGTAGCAGTTTTAGGGACTTTTGCAGGCGTGATGGAATTGGTAGACATGCTAGACTTAGGATCTAGTGCCGCAAGGTGTGAGAGTTCGAGTCTCTCCGCCTGTACAAGGGGAAAGCCGACTTTTAGGAGTCGGCTTTTTTGTTTCTGGGTAACACATAGGTAACACAGAAACAATTTAATAATAATCACTATTTAATTAGTTTGACTTTAACAATTTAGATCCAAAATGTATATTTGATGGATTTGGTGGGTAGTCGAGAGTTTTTCCAACCCCAAATCTTACCATAACTAATCTGCGCGTGGATCCTGTCCGGTTTTTGTAGTGTTCCGTTAGATAAGCGTGAAGCAAAAACCGGATAGGGCGCATCCTACTTATGATTTGGAATACTTTCCTTTTCCTTAACCCAATTCTTGTATTTCTGGTAATGTTCGGGATACTGTTCAAAGTGGTCTTTCAATTCCAATAGAAAATAAATTTTTTGTAGTACATTTTTTTCAATTTTTCAATCCAATTATTACCTACATTTAATTTCAATTTGGTGAATCCCCAATATGAAAAAAATGCATCTAAGAATAAACCTTATTAGTCTTATTTCCATTCTTCTCATTTTGTCCTGTTCTTCTGACAACAAAGAAATTGAACCGATTGAGGAACCTGAAATTATAAATGACACACATTCCTTCATCGCTCTACGCAATGACGGTCAATTATTTGAAATAGGAGGGGAGAGTGGTAGGATAACCAAATCAACTAAGGTCTCGGGAGTTGTCTTTAACACCTTGTTCAATACCCTTACTTCATCCGCTAATACCAGGTATTTTTACGAACAAATATTTGATCCAATAAGTGGATTTCTATATGTTCAAAATCGGGACGAAACTTTTTCAAGAAGGATATCCCTTGAACTACCTGAGGAAGTATATGGATCAACGCCAGGCTTTACTTCCCTTGATTGGTATGAATCGGGTAATGAGCTTATAGGTCTTGTGACAGATCGAATTGAATATGCAGAGGGAAATTTTCAGTTGGTAGGAATCAATATTGAAACTTTTGAGATAACTAATTATGGTGAAATTCCTAACTTACAAGGTGTTCGATCTACCACATTGGTCGGATCCAATCTATATATTTCGTCACAGTTCAATTTTTCAGCGTATCAGTTTCAAGTATTGAATCTTCTTGATAAGAATCTCACATCACTTTCCTTTTCGAGTACTGGTCTTCCACCTATAGTTATGTCAAATAACCCACAGAATAACAAATTGTTTGGCTTTGTTAGAAGGGATGACAGCAATTTAATCCAGTCTGTAAACCCTATTATTTTCTCACCTGATTCACAGAGCTATGAAATTTTGTCTGTGGATAAGGATATTGCCATTATAAACGTGTTTGGAAAATCGTTTTACGATTCACAACGAAGTCAGCACGTAACTTTAGTGGGGACTGAAGAATTTTGGGCACTATTAAAATATAATACTATTACAGGACAATTATCGCTTACCCCGTTGCAGGATTATGATGAATTATCAAGCCTTATCAGTATTATTGATGTAAAATAAATAAAAAGTAATATTTTAAATAACGTAATGAAAAATAGAATAGCTATCCTTTTTTGTATTGTTTTTGCCCAATTGGCCGTTTCTCAGGAATTTAAATTTGGGGGTGGTGTTACTTTAGGCACAGAAGCCAGCATTGACGATGATTTCAGCGGAAAATCCGCTTTTGGAATCAACCTTAGGGGTCTCTACAAGATAACTCCTAAATGGGGTATTACAGCTGGGGCCAATTACTTTTTTGCCAGTGCTCCAGATCCTATTGACCCAACGGTATACCAATTTAATTTTGATGGAACCTATTCGTTTGTGGCTAAAGAGCAAATCGATTTTTATGGTTTGTTTGGAGTAGGTTTGGGCTATGCCAAAGTTAAGAACAGTGAGACCAACCAGACGCTAGATGATAGTCAAGTTGGGATTGAGTTGGGATTGGGTGTTATTACCCGCTCAGGAATCTTTTTCGAAGTAAAGGCTGAAGGTGCATATGAACAGGGGCAATTTACTTTAGGGTATCTTTTTTAAAATTTAATTGTCTTCAGGATTTAGAATCTTGAAGC